>JAGREA010000222.1 GCA_020446745.1 Rhodobacterales bacterium
AGCAGCACCTCGGGGGCCAGGATCAGGGCGCGGACCAGGGCCAGGCGCTGGCGCTCGCCGGTGGACAGGTGGGCGATGGGCCGGGCCAGGTGGTCGTCGGTCAGGTCCACGGCCGGCAGCAGGGCCCGGGCCGCCGCCCCGTTGGCCATGTGGTCGGCCATGTGGTCCGCTGGCGTGGCGGCCCACCAGCCCGGTTCGGCCGGCACATAGGCCACCCGGCGGCGCCACGCCGGCGCGGCCATGGCGAAGCGGTCCACGCCGCGCCACGACAGGTCGCCCCGGGCCGGGTCCAGGTCGGCCAGGGCCCGCAGCAGCAGGGTCTTGCCCGAGCCCGAGGCGCCCATGACGGCCAGGGCCGCGCCGGGGGCCACGTCCAGGTCCACGGGGCCCAGGCGGTCGGTGCGCAGGCCCCGGGCCACCAGGCCCGTTTCCGCCGGGCCGTGTTCGGCCCAGCCCGGGCCCAAGGGCGACAGGAGCGTGTCTTTGCGCTGGGTCCCGGTCTGGGGCATGATCCGGCCTTCGTTGCCCGCCCGCCTTGTGACGCCATGCCGGAGCCGCCGACCATGCAGGACACCCCCGCCCCCAACGGCCTGATGGGCACCGGCCCGCTGCTGGCCCGCCACGTCGAGACGGTACCGGCGGAATGGACCGACTACAACGGCCATATGAACGTGGCCTTCTACGTGCTGGCCTTCGACCACGCCACCGACGTGCTGCTGGACGAACTGGACCTGGGCGAGGCCTACCGCCAGCGGGCCCGCATGTCGGTGTTCGTGGTGGAAACCCACGTCAACTACCTGCAGGAGGTGGACCTGGGGGACCACCTGGCCTTCACCACCCGGGTCCTGGGCGGCGACGACAAGCGGATGCACATCTTCCACCACATGTACCGCCTGGCCCGCGATGCCGAGCCGGAGCTGGTGGCCACCAACGAGATCATGACCCTGCACGTCAGCCTGGAAACCCGTGGCTGGGCGCCCTTCGACCCCGCCACCCGGGACCGCATCGCCGCCATGGCCCGGGCCCACGGCGGCCTGGCACCACCCGACCAGGCCGGGCGGCGCATCGCCCCCCTGGGCGGCGGCCCCGCGACGTCGGCCAAAAATTCCTAGAATTCGTGCTTTCGTTTCGAGATCGCGATAAAATGGGTACCCGGGGGCCGCGATAGCCGGCCCGGTCTTGGAGAGTGTTGGTGGAACGGGAAGATCTGCTGAGCCACGCCGAATCCTGCGCCGCGGACGCCCTGGCCCTGATGGCCGGGCGGGGCGTGCCACCCACGCCGCGCAACTTCACCCTGTTCTATCATCTGTATTCGGGCGAGCACCCCGACGTGCGGCTGGCCCTGGAGGCCCGTCTGGATTCGGCCGCCGCCATCAACGATATCGAGCTGGCCGAGCTGTACGACCAGTTCTTCACCACCAACCAGGAAACCCAGGTGGTCAGCGAGGCGGCCTCGCGAATCGAGACGGCCATGGCCTCCATCCTGGAACACCTGATGACGGCCAGCCACGAGATGGCCGCCTTCGGCTCCATGCTGTCGGACGTGTCGTCCCGGGTGGAAACCATCAGCGACGCCAACGACCTGCGCGGCCTGATCGAGGAGGTGGTCTCGGCCACCCGCAACATGGCGCAGCGCAACCGGTCGCTGGAACAGCGCCTGAACCAGTCGGCGGAGGAGATCCACGGCCTGAAGGCGGACCTGGACAGCATGCGCCGCGAGGCCCTGACCGATTCCCTGACCGGCCTGTCCAACCGCAAGGCCTTCGACCTGGAACTGCACCGGGTGGCCCTGGACAGCCTGGAAAAGGACCACACCTTCGCCCTGCTGATGATCGACATCGACCACTTCAAGAAGTTCAACGATTCCTACGGCCACCAGGTGGGCGACCAGGTGCTGCGCCTGCTGGGCGCCACCCTGAAGGCCAGCATCAAGGGCAGCGACACGGCGGTGCGCTACGGCGGCGAGGAATTCTGCGTCATCCTGCCCAACACCCACCTGCCCGACGGGGCCACGGTGGGCGAGCATATCCGCGAGGCCGTGGCCAACAAGACGGTGCTGAACCGCAAGACCGGCCAGGTCCTGGGCCGCATCACCGTGTCGGTGGGCGTGGCCGCCTACCGCCGCGACGAGGCCCTGGCCAGCCTGATCGCCCGGGCCGACGAGGCCCTGTACCTGGCCAAGCGGACGGGCCGCGACCGGGTGGCCACGGAAACCGACCTGGATGCGGCCACGGGCCAGATCGAGCTGGTGGTGGACGGGGTGTCGCAACCGGAATGACGGCACCGAACGGGCCATCCGCCCACCCCCCGAACAGGCCGGCGGCCGGCGTCGCGAAAAACCGCGATCCGGGTCATCGTCTTGACATGCAACGCTGGTAGGGGAAGGGACTCCGCCCCCCTTTTCCCCCCGATGGCGATACGGACGAACGAATCCGCGTGATGTTGAGACTCTACTCCCCTTCCGAAGCGGGCCGCGCGGCCCAGGTGATGGCCGTGGTCCTGGCCCTTGTCGCCCTGGTCACGGTCCTGGCCATGCTGGCCGACAGCATTCCCTGGACCCCGGGGCTGATCGTCGTCGCCATCTGCCTGGGCGGCCTGGTCCTGGGCGCCCTGCATCTGCCCGATCCCCTGGCCAAGGCGGTCGAGGAGATCGTGGAGGACGAGGACGACGCCGACGACGGCCAGCCCTGGATCATCCTGGACAACCTGCCCGACCCCATCATCCTGCTGAACCGCCAGCGCGAGGTGGCCCTGGCCAACCGGGCGGCGCGGGACCTGTTCAGCCCCACCATGGAAGGCCGCGACCTGGCCCAGTCCATCCGCCACCCGCGGGTCCTGGAAGGGGCCGATTCGGTGCTGGAAGGCGGCGAGGAGCGGTCGGTGGAGATTTCCCTGCCCGGGCAGGTGTCCCACACCTACGCCGTGCACCTGGCGCCCATCGGCGGCCCGGCCTCGCCTGGCGTGCCCAGCACGTCGGACGGCAGCACCGTGCGCGCCGTGGTGGCCATCTATGACCTGACCATGGTGAAGAAGGCCGAGGAGATGCGGGCCGACTTCGTGGCCAACGTCAGCCACGAGCTGCGCTCGCCCATGGCCGCGGTGATCGGCTTCATCGAGACCCTGAAGGGCCCGGCCCGGGACGACCCGGCGGCCCGCGACCGGTTCCTGGACATCATGGCCCGCGAGGCGGCGCGCATGACGCGGCTGATCGACGAACTGCTGTCCCTGTCGCGGGTGCAGGC
>JAGREA010000223.1 GCA_020446745.1 Rhodobacterales bacterium
CTTCAGGCCGCCTTCCCCGCCTATGTGGGCCTGGTCGCCCCGCGCCCCGTGGCGGCGGCGGACCTGGGCGCGGTGATGGCCCCCGACGAGGCCCTGGTGACGGTCCTGCCCACCCGCGGCCGCACCTTCGTGGCCGTGGTCCGCCAGGGCCGGGCCCGGGTGTACGGGGCCGACCTGTCGGCCCTGGACCTGGCCGTGGCCGTGGGCCTGCTGCGCGGCGGCCTGGACTGGGCCCGCCGGGGCCGGGCGGATTACGACCTGACCGAGGCCCACCACCTGTACACCCTGCTGTTGGGGCCGGCGTCGGACCTGCTGGCCGGCGTGCGCCACCTGGTCGTGGTGCCCTCGGGCCCCCTGGCCAGCCTGCCGCCGGGCGTGCTGGTGGCATCCGCCCCGCCGCCGGACCGGCATTACACCAAGGTGGACTGGCTGGCGGCGCGCCACGCCATCAGCGTCATGCCCAACGTGCAGGCCTTCGCCCAGGGCCGGCGCCAGGCCAAGGCCTCGGCCGCCCCCCTGCCCTTCGTGGGCTTCGCCGACCCGGCCTTCACCGGTGCGCCGGCCGGGGCGCGGGGCGTGGCGGACTCCCTGGGCGCCGTGTGCCGGGCCGACGCCGCCGCCCTGGCCGAGCAGGTTCGCCGGCTGCCGCCCCTGCCCGACACGGCCGGCGAACTGAAAAGCATCGCCCGATTCCTGGGGGCCGGGGACGATGTGGTGAACACGGGTGCCCGGGCCACGGAAGCCCGGGTGCGGGAAACCCACCTGGACCAGTACCGGGTGGTGGCCTTCGCCACCCACGGCCTGCTGCCCTGGGACCTGGACTGCCAGGCCGACGCCGCCCTGGCCCTGACCCCGGCCGGCGGCGACGACGGCCTGCTGGACACGGCCGAGATCGTGGCCCTGCGCCTGGACGCCGACTGGGTGCTGCTGTCGGCCTGCAACACGGCCGGGGGTGGCGATGCCCTGGGGGGCGACAGCCTGTCGGGCCTGGCCCGGGCGTTCTTCTTCGCCGGGGCCCGCAACCTGCTGGTCTCCCACTGGGCGGTGTCGTCGGACTCCACGGTGCGGCTGACCACGGGCATCTTCCAGGCCCTGGCGGAAGTCGCCGCCGGCAAGGCCGAGGCCCTGCGCCGGTCGCGCCGGGCCCTGATCGCCGACCCGGCCCGGGCCCACCCCTTCCACTGGGCGCCCTTCGTGCTGGTGGGAGACGGCGGCTAAGGGTCAGCGGTGAACAAATCCTGCCCGCCAGGCGGCGAACACCGCGTCGTCGCGCACGTTCAATGTGGTGATGCGCAACTGGGGCCCACCCGGTGCCAGGTCCCATACCGCCGTGCCGGTGAACGACGGATGGCCGAAGCACAGGTAGGCGCACAGGGTGGTGCGGCGGCCGAATTCGTCCTCGTGCCGCACGTCGTCGGCGAACACGAACAGGCCGCCCCGTTCCCGGTCTGGAAAGTAATTCCCGATCTCCGCCCGGTCGCCGAAATCGGCCGGATCGGCCGTGGTGAACCATTTGGCGTCGACCCGTGTCAGGTCCCTCAGCGCATCCAAGACATCGTTCACTTCGTCCGGAGTCAGCTGCCGCAACGACCTGAACAGGGGCGTCACGGTTGCCCAGGCACGGGCGTCTCCTTAGGAGCTCGCATGGCCAGGTGCCTCCCCTTTTTTTCTTCCCTCGACCTACACATGGCGACGGCCGGCGGCGGATCAAGGGGGGCGGAAGGGTCAGGCGAAGGAGTCGCGATAGGCGTACAGGGCCTGGGACCCGCCGGTGTGCACGAACACCACCGTGTCGTCGCGCCCGAAGCGGCCCTCGCGGACCATGCCGATCAGCCCGGCCATGGCCTTGCCGGCGTAGACCGGATCCAGCAGCAGGCCTTCCAGGCGGGCCGTCAGGTCCACGGCCTCGACCATCTGCGGCGTGGGCTGGCCGTATCCCGGGCCCACGTAGCCGTCGATGCACAGGATGCGGTCGCGGTCCACGGCCGGGGCGCCGATCTCGGCCGCCGTGCGCCGGGCCAGGGCGAACACCTTCTCCTCCTGCTCGGCGGCGGCGAAGCGGATGTTCACCCCCATCAGGCCCATGGGGCTGTCCAGCCCCGCCAGGCCCGCCGCCAGGCCGGCCTGGGTGCCGGCGCTGCCGGTGGCGTGGATGATCCAGTCCACCACCAGGTCGCGGGCGTCGGCCTGCTCGGCGATCTCCTGGGCGCAGACCACGTAGCCCAGGGCACCGATCCAGTTGGACCCGCCGCCGGGCACGGCATAGGGCGTCAGGCCCTGGTCCGCCAGGGCCGCGCAGTGGGCCTCCACCCGGCTGTTCATGTCCTCGTTGGAACCGTCGCCCACCTCGTGGAAATGCAGGGTGGCGCCGAACATCCGGTCCAGCAGCACGTTGCCCGTTTCCTCGAAATCCGGCGCCGCGTGGGGCACCCGCCGTTCCAGCAGCAGTTCGCACTTCAGGCCCAGCTTGGCCGCCGCCGCCGCCGTCTGGCGGCCGTGGTTGGTCTGCACGGCGCCCTGGGTGACCACCACGTCGCAGCCCCGGGCCAGGGCGTCGCCCATCAGCCATTCCAGCTTGCGGGTCTTGTTGCCGCCCGTGGCCAGGCCCGTGCAGTCGTCGCGCTTCACGTAGATGCGCGGGCCGCCCAGATGGTCCGACAGACGGTCCAGGGGCTCCAGCGGCGTGGGGGCGTGGCACAGGTCGGCGCGGGGAAACCGGGACAGGTCCATGGTCGGGGACTCCTTGAGGGATTCGGCGGCCCCCAGCTTAGACCATTACGAATGGACCTGGCCCTGCCCTTGGCCCGAGGCCGCCGCCGCGTGCCGCCGCACGGCGGCGATGGCCGCATCCAGGCCCCGCTCCTGCTCCAGGTAGCTGGGGAAGGTGCAGCTCATGGCGCCGATCACCGACCCGTCGGGGCCCCGCACCGGCGCCGCCACGCAGATCAGGCCGCGGGTGATCTCCTGGCGGTCCACCGCATGGCCGTCCTTCAGGATGGCCTTCAGCTGGCGTTCCAGGGCCGGGCGCTCGGTCAGGGTGTCGGGGGTGAAGGCCGGCAGGTCGCCGTCCAGCACCGCGTCCCGCGCGTCGCGGGGGGCATGAGCCAGCAGCACCTTGCCCATGGCCGTGCAGTGCAGGGGAAACTCCTTGCCCACCTCGGAATGGAGCTTGATGCCGAAGTCGGCCGTCTCGCACTTGTCCAGGTACACGCCCACGGTGCCGTTGCGGATGCCCAGGGTGCTGACGGTGCCCATTTCCCGGTGCAGGGCTTCCAGGTGGGGATGGACGTGGGCGCGCAGGTCGAACCGCGACACCACCCCGGCCCCCAGGCGGGCCAGGCGCAGGCCGCCCCGGAAGCGGCCGGTGTCGGGATCGTATTCCAGGGCCCCCAGGTCGCGCAGTTCGGCCAGCAGGCGGTGGGCGCTGGATTTGGGCAGGCCCGTGGCGGATACGATGTCGGAAAAGCTGACCCCCCGATCCTGCGACGCGATCACCGCGTCCAGAAGGTCGAAGGCCTTGCTGACCGATCCCATGACACCTGCTCCCCGGTGTTGCGACTGTTGACCCGGCCGCCCGCGCGGACGTCCGGAAACCGCTCCCCCGCGTCACCCTGCCACAGGAATGCGCGGCCGTGGTAGCCTGTTCCCTTGACCGGCGCGCCGGGATGGTTAAAATCATTATAGGAACCTTGTTTCATATTTGGAACACCATCGTTCCCACCCCAAATCCCGAACCGCCTTCACCCCAGGATCCGTGGAACTGTCATGTCGGATGTCCTTAAAACGCTTGGCGAAATGGGCGTGGTGCCCGTCGTCACCATCAACGAACCCGAACACGCCGTGCCGGTGGCCAAGGCCCTGGTGGCGGGCGGCCTTCCCGCCGCCGAAATCACCTTCCGCACGGCGGCGGCCGAGGAAGGCATCCGCCTGGCCGCGGCCGCGGTGCCCGAGGCCCTGCTGGGCGCCGGTACGGTGCTGAACATCGAACAGGCCCGCCGGGCCGTGGCCGCCGGCGCCAGGTTCCTGGTCGCCCCGGGCCTGAACCCCGAGGTGGTGCGCTGTGCCCGCGAGCTGGGCGTGCCCATGCTGCCCGGCGTGTGCACCCCCACGGACATCGAGGCCGCCATGGGCCTGGGCCTGGAGGTGCTGAAGTTCTTCCCCGCCGAGGCCATGGGCGGGGTGAAGATGATCAAGGCCCTGGCCGCCCCCTACCGGTCCGTCAAGTTCGTGCCCACGGGCGGCATCAGCCCCGGCAACCTGGCCGACTACCTGGCCCTGCCGTCGGTGCACGCCTGTGGCGGATCGTGGCTGGTGAAGGGCGATCGGGTGGCGGCCGGCGATTTCCAGGCCATCACCGACACCGCCCGCGCGGCCGTGGACGCGGTGAAGCAGGCCCGGGCCTGAGGACAGGAGGATTAGCCATGACCCAGCGCATCGTCACCTTCGGGGAAATCATGCTGCGGCTGAAGACCCCCGGCCACGAACGGTTCTTCCAGTCCCCCGCCTTCGAGGCCACCTTCGGCGGCGGCGAGGCCAACGTGGCCGTGTCGCTGGCCAACTACGGCCAGGACGCCGCCTTCGTCACCGTGCTGCCCGACAACGCCCTGGGCGATGCCTGCCTGGCCGAGGTGCGCAGGTTTGGCGTGGATACGTCGCTGATCAGGCGCGGCCCCGGGCGCATGGGTGTCTACTACCTGGAGACGGGCGCCAACCAGCGGCCGTCCAAGGTGGTCTACGACCGCGCCCACTCGGCCATCGCCGAAGCCCTGCCCGGCGACATCGACTGGACCACGGTGTTCGAGGGCGCCACCTGGTTCCACATCAGCGGCATCACGCCGGCCATCAGCAAGGGCGCCGCCGACCTGTCCCTGGAATCGGTGCAGGCGGCCCGGGCCGCCGGGGTGACGGTGTCGTGCGACTTCAATTTCCGCGGCAAGCTGTGGAAGTGGGGCAAGAGCGCACCCGAGGTGATGACCGAACTGGTGCGCTATGTGGACGTGGGCATCGCCAACGAGGAGGACTGCCAGAAGTCCCTGGGCGTGCATGTGGACGTGGACGTCACCGAAGGCGCCCTGGACACGGCCAAGTACGAGGCCCTGACCGCCAAGATGATGGAGACCTTCCCCAACCTGACCACCATGGCCATCACGCTGCGCGAAAGCCGCAGCGCCGACCGCAACGGCTGGTCCGCCTGCCTGCGCGACGCCGACGGCTTCCGCCTGTCCAAGGCCTACGAGATCACCGACATCGTCGACCGGGTGGGCGGCGGCGACGCCTTCGCCTCGGGCCTGATCCACGGCATGCTCACCTACGAAGACCGCCAGCAGAGCCTGGAGTTCGCCGTGGCCGCCAGTTGCCTGAAGCACTCCATCTCCGGCGACTTCAACCGGGTGGCCGTAGACGAGGTGGAGAAGCTCATGGGCGGCGACGCCTCGGGCCGGGTGCAGCGCTAGCGTCTTCCTCCTCCCCAAGCGCGCCCGACCCCAGCGCTCCCGACCCACGGCGGGGCGGCCCTTCGCGGACCGCCCCGTTTCTATTGGCGCATGGGTGGCGACGAGACATCGAACCAAGGGGCACCAACCCTTCGAGACGCGCCTTCGGCGCGCCTCAGGGTGAGGCCTAACATATTGAAAAACCTCACCCTGAGGAGGCCGCGAAGCGGCCGTCTCGAAGGGTCGGCGCCGCCTGGACAGATGTTCGCGCGCCCCTAGGCGCTGTTGCGCAGCCCGGCCGAGATGCCGTTGATGGTGAGCTGGATGCCGCGCATGGTGGGGCGGTCCTCCACGTGGTTGCGGTAGCTGCGCATGAGCCCCACCTGCACGTGGTTCAGCGGGTCCAGATAGGGGAACCGGTTGTGGATGGACCGGGCCAGCAGGGGGTTGTCCTGCAGCAGGTATTCGTTGCCGGAAATGGCCAGCAGGTGGTCGATGGAGCGCTTCCATTCGGCCCGGATGCGCCCGAAGATGCGGTCGCGCAGTTCGGCGTCGGGCACCAGCTCGGCATAGCGCCGGGCAATGGCGATGCTGGTCTTGGCCAGCACCATGTCCATGTTGGATAGCTGGGTGCGGAAGAACGGCCAGTCCCGGTACAGGGCCCTCAGGTGGGCCAGGCCGTTGGGGTTGTCGGCCAGCCAGGAGTCGACCGCCGAGCCGAAGCCGTACCAGCCCGGCAGCATCAGCCGGCACTGGGCCCAGCTGAACACCCAGGGGATGGCCCGCAGGTCGGTGATGCGGTGGGTCTTGCTGCGCGAGGCCGGACGCGAGCCGATGTTCAGGGTGGCGATCTCGTTGATCACCGTCGAGGCCCAGAAATAGTCCTCGAACCCCTCGGTTTCGTACACCAGGTCGCGGTAGGCGGCGAAGGCCCGGCCCGACAGGTCCTCCATGGTCTCCAGGTAGGCGGCTGGCGGGCGCTCGGCGGGGTCGCACAGCAGGGTCGCCTCCAGGGCCGCCGAGGCCAGGATTTCCAGGTTGCGCCGGCCCAGGTAGGGGTTGGAGTACTTCGACGAGATCACCTCGCCCTGCTCGGTGACGCGAAGCTGGCCCTGCACGGCGCCGGCCGGCTGGGCCAGGATGGCCTCGTAGCTGGGCCCGCCGCCCCGGCCCACGGTGCCGCCCCGGCCGTGGAACAGGCGCACCTTCACCCCATGGCGGGCGAACAGGTCGATGAGCCCGGACTGGGCCTTGTAGAGTTCCCACCCCGAGGTGACGAAGCCGCCGTCCTTGTTGCTGTCCGAATAGCCCAGCATGATCTCCTGCACCCCGTCGCGGCTGTCCACCAGGCGGCGGTATTCGGGCACCGACAGCAGGCGGTCCATGGTGGCGACGGCATGGCGCAGGTCGGCAATGGTCTCGAACAGGGGCACGATGTGCAGCGCGCTGTCCCCTTCCGGCGTCACCAGTCCCACCTGCTTCAGCAGCACGGCCAGGCCCAGCAGGTCCGACACCGCCCGGGTGTTGGAAATGATGGCCGTGGTCACCGTGCGCCGGCCAAAGCGGGACCGGGCGGCGGCGGCGGCGCGCAGGATGGCCAGTTCCGATTCCGTCTCCTCGCCGTAGGTCCAGTCGGCCCGCAGCAGCGAGCGGGCCGAGCGCAGCTCGCCCACCAGCAGGGCGATGCGGGCGTCCTCGTCCAGGTCGGCGTAGGCGGCCTCGGCGCCGATGACGCGGAACAGCTCGTCCAGCACCCGGGCGTGGACGGCCGAATTCTGGCGCATGTCCAGGCTGGCCAGGTGGAAGCCGAAGCAGTCCACGGCCCGGCGCAGGCGGCGCAGGCGGCCTTCGGTCAGGGCCGCGGCGCCGCCGGCCACCAGGGCCTCGTGGATCACGTCCAGGTCGGCCCGCAGGTCCTCCCATCGGGCGTAGGGGGCCGCCGGACCGGCCGGCTCGCGGGGCGGCGGGCGCAGGCCCAGGTCGCGGGCCGTGGCCGCCAGGCGGGCGTAGATGCCGGCCAGGGCGCGGCGGTAGGGCTCCTCGGCCTGGTGGCGCGTGGTCTCGGGCGAGCCGTCGGCCAAAAGCAGCAGGGCCTCGGTGGGCGCCACCAGCATAATGGAAATGGACAGGTCGGCGCCCAGCTCGTTCAGTTCGTTGAAGTAGTGGCGGAACACCTTGTCGGCCTGTCGGCGGGCGGTTTCCGTCAACACGTCCGCGGTCACGAAGGGGTTGCCGTCGCGGTCGCCGCCGATCCACGACCCGATCTGCAGGAACGGGCCGATGCGGCCGTTCGCGGGCGCCGGATCATCGCCGTTCAGGTGGTCCTCGATGGCGCCGTAGATCAGCGGCAGCTGCTCGAAGAAGGTGTCGTCGTAATAGGTCAGGCCGTTGACCACCTCGTCCAGCACGCTCAGGCGGGTGAAGCGCAGCAGGTTGGTCTGCCACAGCACCAGCACGGCGCGGCGCACCCGGGCCTCGATGTCGGCCCGCTCGGCCGGCGTCAGGTCCTCGCGGCCGCGCTTGGCCAGCAGGGCGGCGATGGTCATCTCGTGGCGCATGGTGCTCTTGCGGCGCACCTCGGTGGGATGGGCCGTCAGCACCGGGCGCACGTGGCCGGTATCGAAGAAGGCCCTCAGGCGGTCCCGGTCCACCCCGTGCGCGGCGGCCCGGCCCAGGGCGTTGGCCATGGTGCCCGGGCGCGGCGGGTCGCCGGCCCGGTCGTGGCTGCGGGTGCGGCGGATGTGGTGCAGGTCCTCGGCGATGTTGGCCAG
Organism: Rhodobacterales bacterium; assembly: GCA_020446745.1. Lineage (GTDB taxonomy): Bacteria > Pseudomonadota > Alphaproteobacteria > Rhodospirillales > JACKKN01 > JAGREA01. The sequence continues at coordinate 8,204 of JAGREA010000223.1, forward strand.
GTGGGAAAACAGGCTGAAGGCCCGCACCACGTCGATCACCTGGTCGCCGTCCAGGGTCGCCAGCAGGGCTTCCAGCTCCTGCTTGGCCGGCACGTCCTCCTCGCGGTGGTAGCGCACCGACAGGCGGCGGATGGATTCAACGATCCCGAAGGTCGCTTCGCCCTGCTGGGCCCGCAGGGTGTCTCCCAACACCCGGCCCAGAAAGCGGATGTCGTCCAGCAGCGGCTGGTCCTTGTCGCTGGCGGCAGGCGGCATGCGCGGGTCCTCTCATGGTGTCCTTGCCCCCTCCCCCGGGCGCAAACGGTTGGTGGGTTCCCGGCGGGTTTTTCTTGGCCGGATGCCGATGGCTTGGTCCGCCATGCCTGGCGACGTTTCGGCGTTCACGTGGTTGATCGACAGGAAGGTTTCAAGGGGGGCTCAGGTAACCCGGCCGCGGGCGGCCACCGGTTCCGTGGCCACCACCTTGTCGCCGCGCACCAGGACCACGTGGTCCACCATGTTGCTGACCACGCAGGCGTGGTTGGGGATGATGCGCAGGCGCTCGCCCACCCGGGGCCGGGCCGTGCCGGCGCCGGCCATCAGGTGGCCGTGTTCCTCGCTGACGGCCGTGACCTCGAATTCCGGCCGTCCGGCCACCATGCCATAGCCCGTCTGGCCGAACAGGTCGGTGGTCAGCACCTTGGACCCGGCGTCGACGATGACCCGCGACCGCCCCGGCGTGCTGACCACCGTGGACAGCACGGTCAGCGCGCAGTCGGCCGGGTGGCAGGCCCCGGCGGCGATCAGCGAGCGGTCGTTGTAGACATAGGTGCCGGCCCGGTATTCGGTCACCTCCCCGGCCTCGTGGGCCCGCCACATGTCGGGCGAGCCGCCGCTGGACAGCACGGGGATGTCCAGCCCGGCGGCGTCGAACCGCTTGCGGGCGTCCTGGAAGAAGGCGCGCACGGCATGCACCCCGCCCGGCGCCGGATAGGTGAGCAGGCCGCCGAAGGCCAGCCCCGGGGCGGCGTCGATGCGCCGGGCCAGGGCCAGGGCCTCGTCGGCCGTGGCCACGCCGCAGCGCCGGGCCCCGGTATCGCATTCCACCCGCACGGTCAGGGGCCGTTCCGCCCCGGCGAAGGTTTCGGCCAGGCCGTCCACCACCACCGGGTTGTCGGCCGTCACCGCCAGGCGCGGCACGCGGTCGGCCAGGGCCTTCAGGCGGGCCAGCTTCATGGGCCCCAGGATGTTGTAGGTGATCAGGATGTCTTCCAGGCCGGCGTCGGCCATCACCTCGGCCTCGCCCAGCTTCTGGCAGTTCACGCCCACGGCCCCGGCCGCCATCTGCAGGTGGGCCAGGCGCGGCAGCTTGTGGGTCTTGATGTGGGGCCGCAGCGCCAGGCCGTGTTCGGTGCAGTAGTCCTGGAAGTGGCGGATGTTGCGTTCCGCCACGTCCAGGTCGATCAGCACGGCCGGGGTGTCGATGTCGGGGAACATGGGCGTCAGGGCACCGGGAAGCCGATGGCGCCCAGCACCGCCACCAGCCCGTCGGCCAGGGCGTCGTCCAGGGGCCGCAGGGGCGGCCGCGGCCGGGCCCAGTCCGGGTTGCCGTACTTGCGGGCCAGGAAGGCCTTCAGGCCGGGAATCATGGGCACCGCCTCGAAGGCCTTGCGCACGGTGGTGATCTCGGCCTGCAGGGCCTCGGCCTGGGGGCCGTCTTCGTTGTCGATGACCCGGCGCATGCCGGCCACGTTCACGTTGGCCGTAGCGCTGATGCAGCCGGCGCCGCCGGCGCGGATGTTCTGCAGCAGGAACACCTCGGACCCCGAGAAGGTGGCCAGGTGCGGCATGGCATCGATCACCGCCCGGGTGTTCTCCCAGTCGCCGGAGCTGTCCTTCAGGCCCACCACCTGTTTGGGATAGGCCGCCACCAGGCGTTCCAGGGCGGCCAGGGACACGGGCACCTGGGCCACCGGCGGGATGTGGTAGGCGAACACCTTCAGCGCCTCCTCGGCCACCTCGTCGATGACCCGGCTGAAGGCATCCACCACCCCGTCGTCGGACACCCCCTTGTAGTAGAAGGGCGGCAGCATGAGCACCCCGGCGCAGCCCAGCTTCACGGCCTGGCGGGTCAGGCGCACGGTGTCGGGAATGGCGCAGCAGCCGGTGCCGGGCATCAGGCGCTTGGGGTCGATGCCGCCTGCCACCAGGGCCTCCAGCAGGGCCATGCGCTCGTCCAGGCCCAGGGAGTTGGCCTCGCTGGTGGTGCCGAACACGGCCAGGCCGTCGGCGCCCTCGTCCAGCAGGACCTTGCAGTGGGCCAGGAAGGCCGCGGCGTCGGGCGCGCCCTGGGCATCGAAGGGCGTGTTGGCGGGCACCCAGACGGCGGGCAGCTTCAGGGCGTGGGGCATGGGGCGTGGTCCTTGGCCTGGTGTTCCCCCATCCACGGCGGCGGGGACGCTTGGGCCCATCATAGGGCGCCGCCACCACGCGGCAAGGTGCGTTGCCGTCATGGAACGTTTACTCGGGCGCCGCCATCCGGTAGGGGATGGGGGTATCCCTTCCCGGTGCCGGCCGTGCACCGACCACCAACGGAGCACCCCCCATGCGTACCGTCTACCTGAACGGCGAGTTCCTGCCCCTGTCCGAGGCCAAGCTGCCCATCATGGACCGGGGCACCACCTTCGGCGACGGCGTCTACGAGGTGTCGTCGGTGCTGGACGGCCGCCTGGTGGACAACGATGCCCATCTGGCCCGCCTGTTCCGGTCCCTGGGCGAGATCCGCATGGGCTGCCCGGTCGCCGTGGAGGCGATCCCGCCCCTGCAGCACGAGCTGATCCGCCGGAACGACCTGATCGAGGGCGTGGTCTACATCCAGGTGACCCGAGGCACGTCCGAGCGGGACTTCCCCTTCCCCGCCCACACCCCCCCCAACATGTTCATGTTCACCCAGGTGAAGACCATCATCGACTCGCCCCTGGCCAAGAGCGGCGCCAAGGTCATCTCCACCGACGACCTGCGCTGGGCCCGGCGCGACATCAAGTCCACGGCCCTGCTGGCCCAGGTGCTGGCCAAGCAGGCGGCCCACGAGGCCGGGGCCTACGAGGCCCTGATGGTGGGCCCCGACGGCACGGTGACCGAAGGGTCGTCCAGCTCCGCCTTCATCCTGACCGGGGACCGGCGGATCATCACCCGCAAGGCCGACACCAGCATCCTGCCGGGCATCACCCGCAAGGCCGTGATGGCCCTGGCCGCCGAACAGGACCTGGTGGTGGTGGAACGCGACTATACCCTGGACGAGGCCAAGGGCGCGGCCGAGATGTTCCTGACCAGCGCGTCGTCGTTCGTCATGCCGGTGATCAGCCTGGACGGCCAAACCATCGGCGACGGCACCCCCGGGCCGATGACCCGGCGCATGCGCGACCTGTACATCGCCTTCGCCCGGGCTTCAGCCAGCTAGGGCATTTTATTCAAGCTGATTTTGTGGATATCATCACAATTATCTGTTATTATTAGTTTTTGTGATGCGAAGTCCTGGCCCTTGGCGGCCCCACCGCGGGATGCCCCAATTTCGCCACGGTTTTCGTGTCTGCTGCGTGCTCAGACTGGGTTTCCGGGCGCCCGCGTGCGCCCCCCCCCAAGACGCCCCGACGGGCGACCGGCAAAGGACAAGGACCGACCCATGACCGCCCGCCCCCGCCTGAGTCCAGCCGGCCCCCGACTTCCGGCCCTGGTTTTGGCCCTGATTTTGGCCCTGGCGATCCTGGCTCCCGTCCCGGCGGCGGCCGACGACGGCGATCTGCTGCCCGACGCCCGGCGGCGGGTCGAGGATTCCATGCAGCGGCTGCTGCGGTCCCTGGACCTGATGCTGCTGGCCATCCCCCAGTACGAGGCCCCCGAGATTCTGGACAACGGCGACATCATCATCCGGCGCAAGCGCCCCGGCGGCCGGGACCGGCGCGACGGACCCTTCAACGGGCCGCGTGACGATGGCGGACAGGAGGCACCGTTCCGCACCTAGAGCCCTTTTCCGGCGGAATCCGGACGGAGAATGCCAGCCGGGGAACTTTCCGGCCCCCCCGGCGTTTCCACGACGGGTACCATGGACAGCCTGGGTTTTTCTCGCTATGAAAATTCGGGGACCTGTCCAGGGCCGTTGGGTACGTTCCGCGATGGTGAGGGTTTGTTAACCCGCTTTCGCGATCCTGGTAGGTAAGGCAAGGGGTCAACCATTGGGCAATGCGATCAACACACTGATCGTCGGTAACGAGTCCGAGGTTTCCGAGCACGTTCTCGAAAGCCTGACGGATGGCGGATTCGTGCCCCGCTGGCGCCAGGTCGGCACGCCGGGCGATCTGGCGGAATGCGTGGAATCCGAAGACTGGGACGTGGTGATCCTGGACGACGCGCCGGGTGGAATCGATGCCGCCAGCGCCCTGGAAACCCTGGAACGCCTGAACGTGGACCTGCCGGCCATCGTGGTATCCGACAAGATGGCCATGGTCCGCGCCGTGGCGCTCATGAAGATGGGCGCCGACGACTTCATCCCCACCCACGAGCTGGAACGCCTGCCGCAGACCGTGCAGCGCGAGCTGGACAACGCCGGCGGCCGCCGGTCCGGCCGGTCCAACGAGACCGAAGCCTGGCGCATGGCCAACTTCGACCCGCTGACCGAGCTGCCCAACCGGCGCCTGTTCTTCGATCGCCTGTCCCACGCCCTGAAGCGGGCGCGGCGCGACAAGACGGGCCTGGCCCTGCTGTACCTGGACCTGGACCACTTCAAGTGGATCAACGACACCCTGGGCCATGCCTCGGGCGACGGCCTGCTGGCCGAAACGGGCCGGCGCCTGCGCGAGGCGATCCGCGATTCCGACACGGCGGCGCGCATCGGCGGTGACGAGTTCGCCATCGTCCTGCCCGGATCCGGCAGCCGCAACGCCGCCGATTCCGTGGCCCGCAAGATCCTGACGGCGCTGTCCCAGCCCATGGCCATCAACGGCAACGAGCTGACGATGACCATCAGCATCGGCATCGCCCTGTTCCCCGACGACGGCACGGATTCCGACACCCTGCTGCACAACGCCGACATGGCCATGTACCAGACCAAGCGGCGCGGCCGGAACGGCTATCGCTTCTTCTCGCCGGAAATCCTCCACAACGCGGCCCTGCCCACGGGTTCCGCCTCGGCCCCGTCACGCGACCGCCTGCGGCCCATGCCCGTGGCCACGACCACCGGCGTCCCGCCGGGCATCCGCCTGCGCCCCGCCGAAACCCGCGCACCGGCGCCGGGCGCGGTGGCCCGGAAGCGCACCGAATGGCCCCTGGCCGCCAAGGTGGCCTTCGGCCTGGGCCTGCTGATGATGGCCTGGTCCCTGGGCACCAGCGTGATCCCCCACTGGTCCGGCCAGGCCACCCAGATCGCCACCGAACAGGACGGTCGCGATCTGCAAAGCTTCGCCCCCGCCGCGGGGCAGTGAGAAAACGCCCCCACGCTAACGATTTTTCAACCAAGCCCGGGCAGTCTCCCCCAAAGGAGGGAGTCATGCGCCGTCACCATCCGGTCATCCTGGCCTGTGCCGCCCTGGGCCTGTTCGGCGCCGCGGCCGCCCTGGCCGGCGCCCACCAGACGACGCTTCCCGCCCCGCCGTCCGCCCCCTCTTCAGCCACGCCAACGGTCACCGACGCCGGGCCGCCCTGCGGCGACCGCGACGAGCTGATGGACCGCCTGTACCGCATCTATGCCGAGTCCCCGACGGGGGCCGGCCTGGTGGACAGCGGTTCGCTGGTGGAAATCGTCGCCACCCCCGGCGGGCGCACCTGGACCCTGGTGCTGACCCGGGCCGACGGTACAAGCTGCGTCATCGCCGCCGGCGAGTACTGGGTGCGCCGCCCGTCGCCGGACCTCAACGCCGATTCATGATGCCCTTCTGGCGCGGCCGCCGACGGCGGCTCTGGCGCAGGCTGTCCTCGGCCACTTCGCGCACCAGCCAGTCGCGAAACAGGATCAGGTTGGGGTCCGCCGCCTTCTCGGGCGGCCACACCAGGTAATAGCCGCCGCCGCCCGACAGGGACAGGTCGAAGGGGATCACCAGGTTGCCGGCCGCCACGTCGGCGTTGATCACGGGGTGCTGGCCCATGCCCACCCCCAGGCCGCTGACCGCCGCCGTGCGCACCATCTCGCCATCGTCGAAGGCCTGGCCCTGGTCCGGGTCCACCCCCTCCACCCCGGCGGTGACCAGCCACATGCGCCAGGCATCGGGATAGTAGCGGTTGTGCAGCAGGGTTTCGTGGGCCAGGTCCCGGGGGCTGCGCAGGCGCCGCCCCACCTCGGGCGCGCAGACCGGCACCAGGACCTCCTCCATCAGCGGCAGGCTGTCCACCCCGTCCCAGGTGCCCAGGCCCCAGCGGATGGCCGCGTCCACGTCGTCGGTGCGGAAGTCGGCCAGTTCGACCGTGGTGCTCAGGCGCAGATCCAGGCCCGGGTGCATCTGCTGGAAGGTCATCAGGCGGGGAATCAGCCAGCGCGACGCGAAGGTGGGCAGCAGGCTGATGGTCAGGGTGCCCCAGCCCTCGCGCCGGCGCAGGTCCCGCGTGGCCTCGGCCAGGCGTTCCAGGGCGTCGCGCACGCTGGGGAAATAGGTGGCCCCGGCCTCGCTGAGCTGCAGCCCCTTGCCCGTGCGCAGGAACAGGCGCACCCCCAGGTCGTCCTCCAGCCCCTTGATCTGGTGGCTGATGGCCGATGGAGTCAAATTCAATTCATCCGCCGCCCGACGGAAACTCAGCAGCCGGGCCGATGCTTCGAAAGATGTAAGTGCAGCAAGGGATGGCAGGCGGATGGACATCTAAATTCTCATAAAATAGAGATGAATTTTTTTCAACACGTGACGAATTTTAATCGTTTGTGACGGGCCTGTACATGGCCTACGTTCAACCCTAGGACGTTGCCCTTTCCACCCCGGGGCGATGCCATGTTCCCGGTTCACGATGAGGTGCCGCCATGTATACCCCCCACGCCTTTCCCGCCCCCCGGACCGCCGCCTTCGGTGAGACCACCATGCACGGCCTGATGGACCGGACCCGCATGGCCGGCCCCATGAACGTGTCCGACCTGGCCCTGGCCACCCTGGACCCCCACCGGCGCTGGCCCGTGGGCGGCCTGCCCGACCTGTCGGGAGTCCAGCGACTGCTTTCGCGCGCCGTCCGCGCGGTGGCGCGTCACCTGCATGCGGGCACGCCGGGCCATCCGCGCCCCGCGTCCTGATGCACCCGGGGTGGTCCGCCACGCGGTCACCCTGTCGCAGCCTTCACGGCCCCCGGCGCATCCACCCGGGGGCCGCTTTTTTTCGGCCCGCCGGACCATCGTTCCTGGCCCCGACCCGGGATTTGATATACATCAAGCACCGGCCGGGCGAATTGGGTTATGGTCCCGGCGCAATGGATCGGATACCCCCGGTTGGCGACCCACCCAGGGACTTGCCCAGGCCCGGCAGACCCCCGATTGGGCGCCGCATCCCGGGCCCCCGGGGACTCTGCGGCGGCCAGTTCCGCCTTGCGAAATGCGGGAGCGATCCATTAGCATAACGTGAAGTAAGTGGGGCTTCCCCTTGCAACGGGGACGTTCGTGCCCCCAGGCGCCTCCGGGCACCGGCCGTGGAAAGGACCAGCAGGATGGATTACCAAGCGTTTTTCGAAGACAAGATCGGCGCGCTGCGCACCGAGGGGCGCTATCGAGTCTTTGCCGACCTGGAACGCAAGGCCGGCGCCTTCCCACGGGCCCGCTTCCACGACGCCGACGGCAAGGTCCGGGAAATCACCGTCTGGTGCTCCAACGACTACATGGGCATGGGCCAGAACCAGATGGTGATCGACGCCATGCACGAAGCCCTGGACCGCTGCGGCGCCGGCGCCGGCGGCACCCGCAACATCTCGGGCACCAACCACTACCACGTGCTGCTGGAACAGGAACTGGCCGACCTGCATCAGACGGAATCGGCCCTGCTGCTGGGCTCGGGCTGGATGGCCAACATGACGGCGCTCAGCACCGTCTGCGCCCTGGTGCCCGACTGCCTGGTGGTGTCCGACGCCAAGAACCACAATTCCATGATCGAGGGCATCCGCCATTCCAAGGCGGAAAAGCGCATCTTCAAGCACAACGACGTGGCCGACCTGGACGCCATCCTGGGCCAGTATCCCAAGGACCGCGCCAAGCTGGTGGCCTTTGAATCCGTCTATTCCATGGACGGCAACATCTCGCCCATCAAGGAGATCCTGGACGTGTGCGAAAAGCACAACGCCATGAGCTTCCTGGACGAGGTGCACGCCGTGGGCATGTACGGCCACCGGGGCGGCGGCGTGGCCGAGCGCGACGGCCAGATGCACCGGGTGACCATCATCCAGGGTACCCTGGCCAAGGCCTTCGGCGTGGTCGGCGGCTACATCGCCGGCACGGCCGCCCTGTGCGACTTCGTGCGCTCCTACGGCGCCGGCTTCATCTTCTCGTCGTCCCTGCCGCCGGCCGTGGCCGCCGGGGCGCGGGCCAGCATCGCCTTCCTGAAGGAGCACAACGAACTACGCGAGCGCCACCAGGAACGGGCCGCCACCCTGAAGCGGCGCCTGACCGAGGCCGGCATCCCCGTGCTGCCGTCGGTCAGCCACATCGTGCCCGTGTTCGTGGGCGACCCGGTGCTGTGCAAGCAGGCCAGCGACATGCTGATGGCCGAGCACGACATCTACGTGCAGCCCATCAACTACCCCACCGTGGACCGGGGCACCGAGCGCCTGCGCTTCACCCCCACGCCGCTCCACACGGACGCCGACATGGACCACCTGCTGGCCGCCATCAAGGATGTTTGGAGCCGCCTGGGCCTGAAACAGGCCGCCTGACCCGGGCGATCCGACAAACACGAAGGGCGCGCCCCCCGGGGGACGCGCCCTTTTTCGTTCGCGGGCCCGGACCCGCCTATTCGGCCAGCTTGTCCTCGACCACCAGGCCGGCCTCGCGCAGCGACTTCAGGGCCGAATTCCACACCCGCGCGGACTGCAGAAACGAGGCCAGGACCTGGTCTTCGCTCATGGGCGCGCGGGCGTAGATGGTGGCGTTGACCAGCGCCATGGGGCGGTTTTCCCGCAGCAGGATGCGGCTGGGCAGCAGGCGCTGGTTCCAGGTGTTGGTCCATTCCAGGAATTCGCCGCGCCGGCCTTCGGGCACGGTCACCGCCGGCACCGAGAAGAAGGCCAGCACCTGCACCTTCACGCCCTCGGCATCGCGGCCCATGATGGCAGTGTCGGCATAGACGGCGATGGCCGGGGTGCCGGCCTCGGGATCGGGCCGGAACCGGGTGGCCATGCGCAGGTCTTCGGGTGATTCGCCCACCACGTTCAGGGTGGAACTGACGTTCAGCCGGGTCTTCAGCAGGGCGGCGACGCGGGTTTCCAGCTCTTTCTTGGAATCGACGACCGTGAAATCCTCGGCCAGGGCGGCGCGCCCCGCGCCGGCCGCCAGCACGCCCGCCAGCACGCCCGTCAGCGCCAGCCTCTTGATCCACCTAGTGTTCATGTGTCCGCTCCCGCTCCGTCGTTGTTGGTGGCCCTGGTGTGGCGCCCCGGTGAGGCGACAGTGTGCCCAGGCCGGGCCCGCCGGGCAAGGCCCCATGGGGACTCCCTGGCGACATCCAGGGGCCTTGCCCCTTTCGACGGCCGGGCGAAGCCCGTAAAATGACGCGGCGCCAAACCACGGGACCCGACCGCGCGATGTTTTCCGACAACACCCTGACCCCCAAGGAAGCGATCCGCCTGTGCGCCCTGGGCACCCTGGCCCAGCAGCCCATGCACTACAGCGGCCTGGCCAACGCCGTGCGCCACTTCGCCAGCCGGGTCATGGGGCCGTCGCTGGACCTGATGGGCACGTCCATCGAGCTGCTGCGCTACGAAGGCCTGGTGGAGCCCGTGGACGGCAAGGGCATGGAGGACGACGCCCTGCTGCAGGTCACCGACAGCGGCATGGCGGAACTGCGGTCGCTGATGGTGGCCAACGTGCGGGCCGCGGCCACCGAGCTGAACAAGCTGATCCTGGCCCTGAAGTTCCGCTTCCTGCACCTGCTGGACCCGGCCGACCAGGGCGCCCAGGCCGAGCAGATGGTGGAGGTGTGCGAGAACGAGTTGGCGCGCCTTGAGGACCTGCGCCAGCACCACGCCGAGGATCCGGGCCATCTGTTGGCCTGGCTGGACCACGACATCGGCCTTCTGGAAACCCGCCTGGCGTGGCTGCAGGACTTCCGCGACCGCGTGAGCGGGCCTGCTGCCTGATACGGATCAGCCCGACAGCTTTTCCACCATCTTGTTGAGGCCCGACATGAGGGCGCCGCCCTTGGCCCCGCCGTCGTCGCGCAGGTCCTCGGCGATGATCAGGGTCATGGTGTCCACGTGCACGCCCACGGCGTCCAGGTGGGCCGACGTCAGGGTCTCCTGGTTGGCCAGGCTTTCGATGAATCGGCACAGGGAATTGCCCGCCTGGGTGATCAGCCGGAACCCGAAGCTGCCGCCCTGCCCCTTGATGTCGTGGGAGATCTGGAAGATCCGTTCCAGGTTCTCGGCGTTGTTGGGGTCGGCCCGCAGGGTCTCATAGGCGGCCCGCAGGTTCTTCAGGTCCTGGGCCACCCAGTCCAGGTAGTCGTCGGCCATGCTGGCGATGACCTGTTCGGCCTGTTCCAACACCGCCATGTCGACGGCTCCGGCCCCACCCACCTTGACCTTGGCCTTCAGGGCGTTCGGCGGGGTGATGATCTCCGGCTTGTCAGTGTCGCTCATGGTGGTCAACGAGTCCCTTCGTCATCCTGGTGTTGCGGCGACTCCCACACGTCCATGTTCACGGTCGCCCATTCCGTTTAATAAACGGTTAGTCGGGCGAAACGGTTCCATCCCCCAGGATCCCGGCCATTATGGCATAGAGCTTCTTGGCCGAAACGGGTTTTTCCAGCACCGCCGCGGCCCGGTCGGCCAGGTCAGGGGCGCCGGACGGCCCCGTCAGCAGCACCACGGGCGGCATTCCGGGGGCCTGTTCCAGCACCTTGCCGGCCCCTTCGGTTCCGGCGTCGCAGATCACCAGGTCGGGCCGCACGGCGGCCAGGCGGCGCAGGGCCGCGTTGCCGTCGCGGGCCTCGGCGATGGTGGCCACCCCCAGGGCCTGCAGGGTGGCGCGCACCAGGGCGCGCATGTGGTCGTTGCCGTCGATCACCAGCACCGTGGCGCCGGACACGGAGACGTTGGACACCGCCCCCTCGCTCACGCCGCCGCCTCCGCCGCCGCCAGGGCCGCGTGCACGGCCGCCGCGCCGTCTTCCGACAGCGGCGCCTGGGGTGCCAGGGGGTCGCCCACGCCGTATCCCTGCATGCCCAGCCCCCCCTTCACGCAGGCCGCCAGGTTGTGCTTGGCGAAGGCCTCGTTCAGGGGCCACAGGCGCCGCTGCAGGGCCATGGCGGCGGGCCAGTCGCCGGCCTTGCACAGGTCATAGAGCGCCACGCTCTGGCGCGGCACCAGGCAGGCCGGCCCGGCCATCCAGCCCTTGCCGCCGATCATCATCACCGCCACGGGAATGTGGGCCGAGGCGGCGAAGATGCCCAGGGCGTCGCCCACCCGGTTCATGATGGAGAGCAGCCGCCCGGTCTGCCCCGAGGCATCCTTCAGGTAGCGGATGTTGGGCACCTCGGCCAGGCGGACAATGGCCTCCACGTCCAGGTCGGCGCGCTGGAAGTTGGGGTTGGTGTACAGCACCACCGGCAGGTCCACGGCCCCGGCCACCTGGGTGAAGAAGTCGATGATGCCGGCCCGGGGCACGGGGAAATAGGCTTCCAGCACGGCCACGATGCCGTCGGCCCCCATGTCCTGGAAGGCCCGGGCCTGGCGCCGGGCATCGACGGTGGTGGAGGCCGCCACCCCGGCCGTGACGGGCACCCGCCCGGCCGCCGCCTCGATCACCACCTGGACGATGCGGCGCTTCTGTTCCCAGGTCAGGTAGGCGAACTCGCCGGTGCTGCCCAGGGGCGTCAGGCCGTGGACCCCGGCGGCGATCAGGTCCTCCACCAGGCGGGCCAGAACCTCGTCCAGCACCTGGCCATCACCGCCGATGGGTGAAACTAGATAGGGAAAGACACCTTGGAAATCCTTGAAATCACTCATATCAATCCCAGCTCCCTCAATTCCTGCGCCATGGCCGACGGCAGGGCCTCGATGCCGCTGGCGGCCTCGGCATCGCCGTTCAGGATGTCCGCCGGGGCGTCCTCTGGTTTCAGGTAGCGCCAGCCCTGGAAGGCCCGGAAGGGCACGGCGCGGGTGCGGATCAGGGTCGGCGACAGGCGGATGCCGCACTTGCGCTGGCCGTCGTCGGTCACCACCTCGTCGAACCCCAGGATGGGCTGGCGCACCTGGACGAACCGGCGGATCACCCAGTAGAGCGACCCCTGCCCGGCCACCTGCCCGGCCTTGCGCGGCGCGAAGCGGGTCACGTGGCGCAGGACGCCCCCGTCGCGCAGGCGCACGGCCTGCACCCGGGTCAGGTGGTCCACGTCGTCGATGCCCACGCACAGCTTGATCAGGTGCAGGGTCACGCCCCCGCCCCGTTGCCGTCGTCTTCCCCGGCGCCCAGGGCCAGCGACACCTTGGACACGGGGGCCCGCCCCAGGTGGCCGCAGATCTCCCAGCCGGCGGCCGCCACGGCCTTCAGGTCCACCCCCGTCTCGATGCCCAGGCCGTGGAGCATGTACAGCACGTCCTCGGTGGCCACGTTGCCGGCCGCGCCCTTGGCGTAGGGGCAGCCCCCCAGGCCGGCCACGGAGCTGTCGATCACCGACACCCCCAATTCCAGCACCGCCAGCAGGTTGGCCAGGGCCTGGCCGTAGGTGTCGTGGAAGTGGGCGGCCAGGCGGTCGATGGGCACCTTGGTGGCCACGGTGTCCACCATGTCCCGGGCCCGCTGGGGCGTGCCCACGCCCACGGTGTCGCCCAGGCTGATCTCGTAACACCCCATGTCGCGCAGGCGCGCCGCCACCCAGGCAACCTTGTCCGGTGCCACCACCCCGTCATAGGGGCAATCGGTGACGCAGGAGATATATCCTCGCACTTTCACTTTTCGAACATTGGCGGCTGAAATAATCGGTTCAAACCGCTCAAGACTTTCATCTATCGAACAGTTGATGTTTGCCCGCGA
>JAGREA010000002.1 GCA_020446745.1 Rhodobacterales bacterium
ACCACCCGCATCATCGTTGCCGACCGCACCGCCGACCGGGCGGCCCGCCTGGCGCGGCCGCTGCAGCAGTCCGGCCTGCAGGCCAGCCCCCTGTGGGACCCCGCCACGGTGCTGGACCGGGTGGCCGAAACGGCGCCCGACCTGGTGCTGCTGGCCGACCAGGTGGGGGACCGGGACGGCCCCGGCCTGTGCCGCGACATCGTCGCCCGGGGCGGCATGGAAGCCCCGCCGGTGCTGCTGGTGCTGGACGCCGGCCTGGCCGGGGGCCGGGTGCGGGCCCTGGAATCGGGGGCGCGGGACGTGCTGTCCCGCGGCGCGCCCGACGATGCCGCGGCGGACAAGGTCCTGGTGGACCGGGTGCGCGCCCTGGTGCGCCAGCACCGCGAGCAGGAACAGTGGCGCCTGCACCGGGAAGCCACCCTGCGGTCCGCCGTGACCGGGGCCGGATCGGGCACCGACCTGCCCCGCGCCACCCGCCTGGCCCTGGTGGGCGCCACCGAGGCCGAGGACCTGCGCGTGCGCTCGGCCCTGTCGGTGGATTCCACCCCCGTCGAGACCGTGCCCCTGGACGAGGATGCCTGGTCCGCCCTGGTGACCCTGTGGCCCGAGCTGGTGGTGATCCGCCTGGGCGCCGACCCGGCGGCGGGACTGGCGCTGGCGACGCGCCTACGGACCGACGAGCGGACCCGGCGCATGCCCATCCTGATGATCGGCGCGGCCGACGACCCGACGACCCTGACCCGGGCCCTGCAGGGCGGCGTGGACGACGTGATGGCCGCGCCCCTGGACGACGGCGAGCTGCTGGCCCGGGTGCGGGCCCTGATGCGCCTGAAGCGCTATCGCGAGCACCTGCACGACCGCTACCTCAGGGAACTGTCCCTGGCCTTCACCGACGCCCTGACGGGCCTGCACAACCGCCACTACCTGATCAGCCACCTGGACGCCGCCCTGGCCCGGCGGCGCCTGTCGGGCAAGCCCCTGTCGCTGCTGATGGTGGCCATCGACCGGTTCAAGGACGTGAACCAGGCCCACGGCCACCCGGCCGGCGACCGCATCCTGGCCGAGGTGGCGCGGCGCATCGCCGGCAACGTGCGCATCTTCGACCTGGCGGCGCGCCTGGGCGGCGAGAAGTTCGTGGTGGTCATGCCCGACACCGGCGCCGGCACCACCGACCTGGTGGCCGGTCGCCTGCGCGACACCATCCGCGCCGAACCGGTGCGCCTGGCGCCACAGCACGACGACGACCCGTCCCTGGAGGTCCCGGTGACGGTGAGCATCGGCGCCATGACGGATGCGGAGGACTTGAAACGGCCCGAGGACCTGCTGGACCGGGCCAGGGGGGCCCTGGACCGGGCCCGGGAATCCGGGGGCGACGCCATCTGGTCGTCGCCCGCGCCGGTTTCCTGAAGGGGCGCGCCGGAACGGGCCGGCGCCGGGCCCCTTACTTCATCTTGGATTCCTTGAACAGCACGTGCTTGCGGGCCCGCGGGTCGTACTTGCGGAACTGCATCTTTTCGGTCTGCGTGCGCGGGTTCTTCTTGGCGACGTAGAAATAGCCGGTGTCCGCCGTGCTGATCAGCTTCACCAGAATCGTGTTGGGTTTGGCCATGGTCCGGTCCCATCGGGATGTCGTGAATTCGAGCCGCGCACCATACCGCGCGGCGGCCGCATGTCAAGGGGGCACGTCGGCCCGGGGGCCCTCCTCCCCCCTTCGCTTCGTCCGGTTCAGCGCGCCGCCGTCACCTGGTCGGCCAGGCTGAGGGCCCGGCGGTGGGTTCGGGGGTGGCGCAACAGGTGCAGGGCCACGGCCAGCGAGCGGTCGTCCTTGGCCGTCACCGGCGGGCACTGGGCCCGCAGGCGGCGCCGTTCGGCGGCATCGGCGGGGCCCGTGCGCCAGGCCGCCAGGGTGGCCCCGGTGGCGGCCCGGTGGGCCAGGGCCCGGCTGATGGTGGCGTCGGCGCTGGGATCGTCGGCCCCCACGCAGACCGTGGGCATGACCCCCAGCCCGTGCAGCAGATAGCCCGACGGCGCCTGCAGGCGCGACCAGGTGAGGGTGATCTCGCCGTCGTTGGGCAGGCCGATCACCGTCTGCACCGTACCCTTGCCGAACGACCGGGTGCCCACCACCACGGCCCGGCCCCGGTCCTGCAGGGCCGCGGCCACCACTTCCGCCGCCGAGGCCGAGCGGCCGTCCACCAGCACCGCCATGGGCAGGCCGGCGGCCAGGGCCACGGCGTCGGCGTCGTAGAACTGGTAGCTGTCGGGGTGGCGGCCCCGGGTGGCGATGATGGTGCCCTGGGTCAGGAACTCGTCGGCCACGGCCACCGCCTCGCGCAGCAGGCCGCCCGGATTGCCGCGCAGGTCCAGGATCAGGGACCGGGGCGGCACCGGGCCGTCCAGGGCGGCGATCAGGGCCAGGGCCAGGCTTTCCGCCGTTTCCTGGTTGAAGCTGTCGATGGTCAGCACCAGCACCCGGCCCACGCGCTTGGCGTGCACCGTTTCCGGCACGATCAGGTCGCGCACCAGGGTCAGGTCGCGGGGCGCCTCGCCGTCGGCGGCGGCCACCACCTTCAGGGCCACGCGGCTGTGGGGCGTGCCGTGCAGGCGCCGGGCCACGGCGTGGGGGCGCAGGCCGTCCACCGCATGGCCGTCCACGGCCAGGATGCGGTCGCCGGGCACCAGCCCGGCCCGGTCGGCCGGGCCGCCGGCCTTGACCCGGGCGATCATCGAGCCGCCGGCATCGGTGCCCACGTCGGCGCCGATGCCGTAATAGCCGTCGCGCTTGTCG
>JAGREA010000021.1 GCA_020446745.1 Rhodobacterales bacterium
CCAATGGGCTCCCGCCTTCGCGGGAGCGACGGGTTGAGGATGCGGGAGCGACGGGTTGGGGGTCGCGGGAATGACGGGCTGGCCCCCCCCTATCCCAGCCACGCCCCCAGCCGCCGCAGGGCCTCGGCCATGTCCTCGGTCGAGCGGGCGAAGGAGAAGCGCAGGAAGCGGTTGCCCCGGTCCGGGTCGAAGTCGATGCCCGGCGTGGCCGCCACCCGGGCCTCGTCCAGCATGCGCCGGCAGAAGGCCGGGCTGTCGTTGGTCAGGGCGCTGACGTCGGCGTAGATGTAGAACGCCCCGTCGGCATGGGACAGGCGGTCGAAGCCGATCCTGGGCAGGCCGTCCAGCAGCAGCGCCCGGTTGGCCGCATAGCGGGCCACGTTGGCGTTCAGCTCGTCCTGGCAGTCGAAGGCGGCGATGGCCGCCAGCTGCGACAGGGTGGGGGCCGAAATGAAGAAGTTCTGGGCCAGGCATTCCACCGAGCGCATCAGGTCCTCGGGCACCACCATCCAGCCCAGGCGCCAGCCGGTCATGGAAAAGTATTTCGAGAAGCTGTTGATGACCATGGTCTGGTCGTCGAAGGCCAGGGCCGTTTCCGCCCGCTCCTCGTAGGTGATGCCGTGGTAGATCTCGTCGGACACCACCCGCAGGCCCCGGTCCCGGGCATAGGCCATCAGGTCGGCGAAGGCGGCCTTGTGGATCATGGTGCCGGTGGGGTTGGAGGGGCTGGCGACGATCAGCCCGTCCAGGGAGCCCGCCACCCGGTCCAGCACCGCCGGCGTGGGCTGGTAGTTGGTGTCGGGCCCCACGGGCACGGACACCACCTGCACCCCCAGGGCCGACAGGATGTTGCGGTAGGCCGGGTACCCGGGCGCCGCCAGGGCCACCCGGTCGCCGGCCTCGAAGGCGGCCAGGAAGCCCAGGGTGAAGGCGCTGGACGACCCGGTGGTCACGGCGATGCGGCCCGGGTCCACGGCCACCCCGTACCAGTCGGCATAGTGGCGCGCCAGGCGGGCCTGCAGGGCCGGCTCGCCGAAGGCCAGGGAATAGCCGATGCGGTCGGCGTCCAGGGCCGCCTTGGCGGCGGCGATCACGCCCGACGGCGCCGGGGTGGCCGGCTGGCCCACCTCCATGTGCATGATGTCGTGGCCCCGGGCCTCGGCTTCGGCGGCGGCGCGCATCACGTCCATGACGATGAACGGGGGGACTTGCCCGCGCGGGGCGGCTTTCAGGGCCATGGCTGGGGCCTTCCTTCCGTAGCGTCTACTGGTCGGCCGTGGCGGCCAGGCCGAAGCCCCGGGGGTCCGACCGGGCGTCGCAGCTTTCCGGGTGGGGCGGAATGCCCTGGGCGCAGGACAGCACGTTGACCAGCCCCAGGGGCCCGGTGGCGGCCAGGGCGTGGCCCCGGGCGGCCAGGTCGTCGCGCGCGGCGGGGGGCAACTCGGCCTCGTGGAACAGGGTGTCGGGGGCGCCGCCGTGGTGCACCCGGGGTGCCGCCATGGCGGCCTCCAGCGACTGGTCGGCCAGCAGGTTGCGGGCCGCCACCGACACCAGGGCCGTGGGCGCCGCCAGCCCGCCCGAGGCGGCGCCGGCGAAGTAGAAC
>JAGREA010000224.1 GCA_020446745.1 Rhodobacterales bacterium
AAGGGACGGTCCGGCCACCGTTTCTGGCGGGACGGGAAATGAACGGACAATAGAAGAGGGGAGTTCGGGGTGGGTGTAGTCGTGACGCTGGAAGGTGACCGCGACAGCCGGGGCAAGACCTCGCTGGCGGCCCTGACCGCCCTGGTCGAGGAGGACCTGAAGGCGGTCAACGAGCTGATCGTGCAGCGCATGGCCAGCCCGGTGACCCTGATCCCGCAGTTGGCCGGCCACATCGTCGCCGCCGGCGGCAAGCGCCTGCGCCCCATGCTGACCCTGGCCGCGGCCAAGCTGTGCGGCTATGCCGGCCGCCGCCACATCATGCTGGCCACCTGCATCGAGTTCATCCACACCGCCACCCTGCTGCACGACGACGTGGTCGACGAAAGCGACCTGCGCCGCGGCCTGGCCTCGGCCAACGCCGTGTGGGGCAACAAGGCCAGCGTGCTGGTGGGCGACTACCTGTTCAGCCGCTCGTTCGAGCTGATGGTCGAGGACGGCTCGCTGGAGGTGCTGGCGATCCTGTCCAATACCTCGTCCACCATCGCCGAGGGCGAGGTGATGCAGCTGATCACCGCCAACGACACGGAAACGGGCGAGACCGCCTACCTGGACGTGGTGACCGGCAAGACGGCCAAGCTGTTCGGCGCCGCCTGCCGCCTGGGCGCCGTGGTGTCGGAACGGCCGCGGGTGGAAAAGGACGCCCTGGAAACCTATGGCATGAACCTGGGCATCGCCTTCCAGCTGATCGACGACGTGCTGGACTATTCGGCCAAGCAGGCCACCCTGGGCAAGGCCATCGGCGACGACTTCCGCGAGGGCAAGATCACCCTGCCCATCATCCTGGCCTTCCGCCGGGGCGACGAGGCGGAACGCACCTTCTGGCGCCGCACGCTGGAGGACCTGGAACAGACCGACGACGACCTGGACCACGCCCTGACCCTGCTGCAGAAGCACAACGCCCTGACCGACACCGTGGACCGGGCCCGCCACTATGGCGCCATCGCCCGCGACGCCCTGGGCATCTTCGCCGACGGCGAGGAAAAGGACGCCCTGGTGGACCTGATCGACTTCTGCATCGAACGGGCCTACTGACCCACCACCGGAGGCCTTTTCCGGGCCGCCGTTCCGGGCTTGCCTACCGGTTCGGCGGACGCTATAAACGCGCCTCGCCTCCGCCGCCCGCATCCCGGGCGGCAGACCCGGTCGGGGAGTAGCTCAGCCTGGTAGAGCACTGTCTTCGGGAGGCAGGGGCCGGAGGTTCAAATCCTCTCTCCCCGACCAATTTCCCCTTTCCCGCCGTCCTTGCGCCCGGCATTGCCCGGTTCCGCACCTGCGTCATCGCACTGCAAAAGAATGTGTTGAGGGCGAACGCGGACCGCGCGACAATGGCGGCAGATACAAACACCGGCCTGTCCGGGCGCCGGCCGGCGCCGGGCAAGACCGGGATTTTGGGACACGAACAAGGGGATTCCCATGCCGGACACGGTTGTTGGCGACCTGATCAAGGGTCAGGAAGTCGTTTCCATCACGGGCAGCGAACCGGTGCGGGCCGCGGCGCGGATCATGTTCGACCGCAAGGTCGGCTCGGTGCTGGTCATGGACGGCGACACCCTGCAGGGCATCTTCACCGAGCGCGACGCCCTGTACCTGTTCGTGGCCACCCGGCGCAATCCCGACACCACCCCCGTGGCCGACGTGATGACCCTGGACCCGGCCACCGTGGGGCCCGACACGACCGCCCGGGCGGCCTTCGACAAGATGAACGCCGGCGGCTACCGCCACCTGCCCGTGGTGCGGGACGGCAAGGTCATCGGCGTGGTGTCGGAACGCCTGCTGTCAGGCTGCCTGGGCTAGCACGCCTTCCAGGGCCGACGCCACGGCCAGCAGGCCGGCGTCGCCCCCCGTTTCGCCCAGGACCGTCAACCCCACCGGCAGGTCGCCGGGCCGCTGGCACGGCAGGCTGACGGCACAGCGGTCCAGGAAATTCCCCAGCGACGTGTTGCGCAGCATCAACCGGTTGATGTGGCCATAGTCGGCGTCCTCGGCCAGGTCGGCGATGTGGGGCGCCACCAGGGGCGTGGTGGGCAGCAGCAGGGCGTCGTAGGGCGCCGTTTGGGCGTCGGCCTCGGCCCGCAGGGCCTGTCGGGCTTCCAGCACCTGGATGTAGTCGGCCGCCGACTGGCGCTCGCCCATCATGATGCGGGCCAGGATGCGGGGGTCGTAGGCCGCCGACTGGCCGGCCAGGGTGCCCCGGTGCAGGGCATAGGCCTCGGCCGTGGCCAGGCCGCCGTTGGCGTTGACCTGGGCGATGGCGCCGAACACCGGCATGTCCATGTCCACCAGCCGCGCGCCGGCGGCGGACAGGCGCCGCAGCGCCGATTCGAAGGCCTCGGCCACGGCACCGTCCAGGTGGTCCTGCACCAGGGTGCGCGGCACCCCCAGGCACAGGGTGTTCAGGGGCCGCGGCGCCGGCGGGGCGAACCCGGCGCCCAGGTTGCCGCCCGACAGGATGGCATCGACCAGGGCGCAGTCGGCCACGTCCAGGGCCAGGGGGCCCACGGAATCCAGGCTGGTGGCCAGGGGGAACACGCCGTCCACCGGCACCCGACGGGCCGTGGGCTTGAACCCGGTCAGCCCGCACAGGGCCGACGGGATGCGCACCGACCCGCCGGTGTCGGTGCCCAGGGCCATGGCCGCCATGCCGTCGGTCACCGACACGGCGGCGCCCGACGACGAGCCGCCGGGAATGCGGCCGATGGCCGGATCCACCGGGTCGCGGTCGTGGGGATTGCGCGGCGTGCCGTAGTGGGGGTTCAGGCCGACGCCGGAAAAGGCGAACTCGCTCATGTTGGTGCGGCCCACGAACACCGCCCCGGCGGCCCGCAGGCGGGCCACCACGGTGGCGTCGGCGGCGGCCGGCGGGGCGTCCTCCAGGATCGTCGAGCCGGCCCGGGTCACCTGGCCCTGCACGTCGAACAGGTCCTTCAGCGACACGGGAATGCCGGCCAGGGGCGACGGCACGATGCCCTGGCGCCGCAGGTCGTCGCTGGCCTGGGCCTGGGCCCGGGCCGTTTCCGGGTCGACGGCCACGAAGGCCAGGCCGCCCTCGCCCTTCGGATCGGTGATGGCGGCCAGGGCCTGCTCCACGAGGTCGCGGCTGGTGGCGCGGCCTTCGGCAAGGTCCTGGGCCAGGTGGTGAATCGGCTTGAACATGGCCCCATGATCGCGGAAGGCCGGACGCCCGCGCAAGCCCCGGCGAACACGTTGGCGCACAAACGGCGGTCGCGCCCGCGCAACGGCGGCCAAGTGACGGATTTGCCGCGACTTTCCCTTGATCGGCTCTCGGGCCGTGATATAGCCTAGCCTCGCAGTTCACGAAGGGAGGCGCGGACCAGCAACATCACCAAAAATGAAAACGTCCCTTCGGGCGAACCGTTCCACACCCCCGCCGGCCAAAAAAATCAGAGTCGGCGACGGGTCAGTTCGCACCCAATGACATACATTCAGGCAACAAAGCTTCTGGGAGAAAACGAATGAAGGTTTCCACGATCATCCGGTCGGCGGTGATGGCCGGCCTTGCGGGCGGCGCCATGCTGGCCGCCGTTGGCCAGGCCAGCGCGGCCGACAGGATCACCCTGAACGTCGCCAGCGCCTATCCGGGCAACCTGCCCCAGCTGGGCACCCTGGGCCGCGACATGACCAAGCGCATCAACGCGGTGACCGGCGGCTCGATCCGCGCCAAGTTCTTCGAGCCCAAGGCCCTGGTGCCGCCGGCCGAGATGTTCGACGCCATTTCGTCGGGCGCCCTGGATGCCGCCTGGTCCACCCCCGGCTACTGGTACGGCAAGGAAAAGGCCCTGGCCCTGTTCGCCTCGGTGCCGTTCGGCCCGCAGGCCGGCGAATACCTGGCCTGGATGTACTTCGGCGGCGGCCAGGACATGATGCAGAAGATCTACGCCAAGTATAACATCCACTCGCTGATCTGCGGCGTGATCGCGCCCGAGGCTTCGGGCTGGTTCCGCAAGGAGATCAACTCCGTCGAGGACCTGAAGGGCCTGAAGATGCGCTTCTTCGGCCTGGGCGCGAAGGTGATGGAGAAGATGGGCGTGTCGACCCAGCTTCTGCACGCTTCCGACATCTATCCGGCCCTGGAGCGCGGCGCCATCGACGCCACCGAGTTCTCCATGCCCGCCATCGACCTGAAGCTGGGCTTCTATCAGGTGGCCAAGCACTACTACTTCCCGGGCTGGCACCAGCAGTCGACCCTGTTCGACCTGATGATCAGCAAGAAGAAGTGGGACGCCATGGACGAGACCCAGCACGCCCAGATCGAAGCGGTGTGCGGCGACAACATCCGCCACGGCCTGGCCGAGGGCGAGGCCATCCAGGTGGCGGCCCTGAAGGAACTGCAGAGCAAGGGCGTGCACATCCACCGCTGGCCCCAGGAGATCCTGGACAAGCTGGAAGCCGCCTGGAACGAGGTGGTGGCCGAGCACAACGCCGAGGACGCGACCTTCAAGGAAGCCTGGGACAGCTACTCCAGCTTCCGCGAGAACTACAAGATCTGGAAGGACCTGGGCTACCTCTGACCGGACACCCGGTCGGTTCTGACTTGAACCCGTCCTGACCAAGGCCGGTGCCGCCCCCGCCGGGCGGCACCGGTCCCTTGTCGCCCGGCGACCCTTGGCGGCAACCCCTCGCCTGGATCCATCCCATGCAAGCCCTTGCCCGTTTGAGTGATTTTCTGGACGCCTTCGTGTCGCGCGTCGGCAAGCTGGCGTCCTGGTCGTTCCTCTTCCTGATCGGCATCACGATCTTCGACGTGGTCTCCCGGCGCTTCTTCGTGCTGGGGTCGACCAAGCTGCAGGAGGCGGAATGGCATTTCCACGCCATTCTTTTTTCCCTTTGCCTGGGCTACGCCTACATGGCCGACGCCCACGTGCGCATCGACCTGGTGCGCGAACGCCTGAGCCCGCGCACCCAGTGGTGGCTGGAGCTGATCGGCGTGCTGTTCTTCCTGCTGCCCTATTGCGCCGTGGTGGTCTATTTCGGCATCGACTTCGCCGAACGGTCCTACGCCCAGCACGAGATCTCGGCCTCGGCCACCGGCCTGACCCACCGCTGGCTCATCAAGTCGGTGATCCCCATCGGCTTCTCGATCCTGTTCCTGGCCGGCGTGGCGGTGGCCCTGCGCAAGGTCATCGAGCTGTTCGGCCCACCGCAGCTGAGCCGCGAAGTGGCCGAACACGAAGAGGACGAACTGGTGCACCTGGATCCGGGCCGCCCGGCCATCCACCACGACGACGCCAACGGCCAGGATCCGAGGTAGCGCCATGTACATCGAGGACTACCTGCCCATCTTCATGTTCGCCACCCTGGCGATCCTGCTGTTTTCCGGCTTTCCCGTGGCCTTCGTGCTGGGCGGCGTGGCGCTGCTGTTCTCCGTCATCGGCATGGCGTTCGACGTGTTCGAACCGATCATGCTGTTCAACATCGTCAGCCGCATCTGGGGCGGCATCGCCGAAAGCCTGATCCTGACCGCCATTCCCATGTTCATCTTCATGGGCACCATGCTGGAACGCAGCGGCGTGGCGACGGACCTGCTGCACTGCCTGCAGGTGCTGATGCGCCGGGTGCCCGGCGGGCTGGCCCTGTCGGTCATCATCATGGGCACCATCATGGCCGCCACCACGGGCATCATCGGTGCCTCGGTGGTGATGATGACCCTGCTGGCCCTGCCGGTGATGATCAACCAGCGCTACAACCACGAACTGGCCACCGGCGCCATCGCCGCATCGGGCACCCTGGGCATCCTGATCCCGCCCAGCATCATGCTGGTGATCATGGCCGATCTGCTGGCCCGTTCGGTGGGCAACCTGTTCCTGGCCGCCCTGTTCCCGGGCCTGCTGCTGGCCGGGCTGTACATGGTCTACATCGTCGTCCTGTGCCTGATCAAACCGGAGCTGGCGCCGCCCCTGCCCGAGGACGAGGGCCCCGACACCAAGGGCGAGCTGGTGGCCCTGGTGATCAAGAGCTTCATCCCGCCGGTGATCCTGATCCTGCTGGTGCTGGGTTCCATCGCCGCCGGCTGGGCCACCCCCACCGAGGCCTCGGGCGTGGGCGCCGCCGGCGCCACGGTGCTGGCCCTGATCAACCGCAAGCTCGGCTTCTCGGTGCTGAAGGAGGTCCTGGAACGGTCCGCCCTGACCAACGGCATGCTGTTCATGATCTTCCTGTGCGCCACCGCCTTCTCGTTCGTGTTCCGCGCCCTGGGCGGCGACGATGTGGTGGTGGGCATCGTCGAGGGGGCGGACCTGGGCTCGTGGGGCATCCTGTTCGCCCTGATGGCCCTGGTGTTCCTGCTGGGCTTCTTCTTCGACTGGATCGAGATCACCCTGATCGTGCTGCCGGTGTTCGCGCCCATCATCAACCTGCTGGATTTCGGCGACCACATCGACCACCTGGACACGGTCTACTGGTTCGCCATCCTGCTGGCCGTGAACCTGCAAACGTCGTTCCTCACCCCGCCCTTCGGCTTCGCGCTGTTCTACATGAAGGGCGTGGCCCCGCCGGGGGTGACCATGGGCCAGATCTATCGCGGCATCATCCCGTTCGTGGTGCTGCAGCTCATCGGCCTGGGCCTGGTGATGAGCTTCCCCGAGATCGCCATGTGGCTGCCCAACAAGTTGCTTGACTGATCCGGCCACCCCGCCGACCCTGTCGCCGCGGGACGGACCGGTCCCTGGCACCGGTCCCGACCCCAGGGGACGGGCCGGATAGAGGAGCCCATGCGCAAAACGGTCATTGGGATCATCGCCGGCGTGGTGGCCGGGGTCGTCATCGGCACGACCCTGGTGGGTCCGCGCCTGGTCCTGAATCCCACCCCGGCCCCCAACGCCAAGCAGCCCCCCGCGGCCCCGGCCAAGGAACCGGTGACCGCCGCCCTGCCCCTGGCCGGCACCCAGCTGGCCGGACTGGCCGCCACCCGCTGGCGCCTGGCGGCGGCCTACAACCGCAGCCTGCCCCAGGTGGGCGAACTGGCCGATCGGGTGGAAACGGTGCTGTGGCGGATCTCCGGCGGCGGCTTCGAGCTGAAGGCCTATCCGCCGGGCAAGCTGGCCCCGACGGACCGGATCCTGGACGCCGTGGCGGCCGGCACCGTGGACGCCGCCTTCATCACGCCCGAGGCCCTGGCGGCGCGCAACACCGCCCTGCAGCTGTTCGCCGGCGCGCCCTTCGGGCCTTCGGCGCGGGCCCGCCTGGCCTGGACCTATTTCGGCGGCGGCCGGGAACTGGCCAACCGGATGTTCAACAAGCTGGGGGTGCAGGCCCTGCCCTGCGGCGCCCTGGCGCCCGAGGCCGGCGGCTGGTTCCGCGCCCAGGTGCGCACGGTGGAGGATCTGGGCGGCCTGCGCATCCGCATGGGCGGCCTGGGCGCCCGGGTGATGGAAAAGCTGGGCGCCATTCCCAAGAACCTGAAGGCCGAGGACATCTTCGTGGCCCTGGAGAACGGCGAGCTGGACGCCGTCAGCTTCTCCATGCCGGCCGTGGACGCCCAGCTCAAGCTCAACGACATGGCCCGGTTCTACTATTTCCCCGGTTGGCAGCGGCCGGCCACCCTGTTCCACCTGGTGATCAACCTGGACCGCTGGCGCGCCCTGTCGGCGGTGCGCAAGGCACAGCTTGAAACGGTGTGCGGCGACGCGGTGCGCGACGCCCTGGCATCGAGCGAGGCGGTCCAATTCGCGGCCCTGAAGGACCTGACGGCCAAGGGGGTGGTCATCTCGCGCTGGCCGACCGAGGTGATGGCCGCCCTGAAGGCCGCCTGGCGCGAGGTGGTGTCCGAGGAGAACGCCCAGAACCCCGACTTCCGAGAGGTCTGGGAGGCCCTGACCGCCTTCGAGCGCGACTTCGACATCTGGCGCGAACTGGCGACCTATTGACGCCCGCGCCCGCCCGGCGGCGTCAGTCCCGCACCACCAGCACCGAGCAGCCGGCGTGGCGCACCACGCGGGCCGAGTTGGGGCCCAGCAGGTAGTCCTTCAGCTCCGGCCGGTGGGCGGCCATGACCACCAGGTCGGCCTTGGTCTTGCGGGCCATGTCCAGGATCACCTCATAGACCGTGCCCTCGCCGACGATGTGCTGGACGGTCAGGTCGTCGGGCAGGTGCGTCTTCACGAAGGTCTTCAGGTCGGCCATCACCTTGTCGGCCACCTTTTCCTCGTAGCCCGAGGGGAAGAACTGGCCGACGATGCTCATGCCGAAGTCGGGCACCACCGTCATCACGTGCAGTCTGGCACCGAAGGCGCGGCACAGGGCCACGGCCGTGGGCAGGGCCTTGTCCCACGAACTGTCGTGGCCCAGGTCGACGGGCAGCAGGATGTTCTTGTACATGGGTTCCTCCCTCAGGCGGCCCGGGCCGGCTGGGCGGTCCGCCGGCGGCTGCGTTGCATCATCACCACCAGGGCCAGCACCAGAAGGGCCGGCAGGTACAGCAGCTGCTTGGGCGGCCGGTCGGCCTCCACCAGCACGCTGAGCAGCTCGAAGTCGAAGTCGATCTTCTGCTTCTCGGCGGCGCTGCCGAAGACCACATTGTCGACCAGCATCTTGCCGTCTTCCTCGCGCAGTTCCAGGCCGGCCTCGGCCAGGCGCTCGGCGCCCGGCGCCGGGGCGCCGGTGGGCAGCATGACCACCTTGTCGACGGTCTCGCCTTCCAGGTTCTCGCCGGTCACGCGGATGCTGATCTGGCTGTTGTCGGGCATGCCCTCGATGATGTCGTACACCTTGGCGCCCGGCAGGCTTTCCAGCGGCGGATAGACCATGTCCATCCAGAACCCGGGCCGGAACAGGGTGAAGGCCACCAGCAGCAGCATCAGCGATTCATGGATGCGGCTTTTCACCAGGAAGTATCCCTGTGTCGCCGCGGCGAACATCATCATGGCGATGATGGCCGAAACGATGGTGGCCACCAGTTCCCACCAGTGGTCGATGCCGATCATCAGCAGCTGCGTGTTGAACACGAACAGGAACGGCAGGATGGCCGTGCGGATGTCGTACATGAAGCCCTGCAGGCCCGTGCGGATGGGATCGCCCTGGCTGATGGCCGCGGCGGCGAAGGCCGCCAGGCCCACGGGGGGCGTGTCGTCGGCCAGGATGCCGAAGTAGAACACGAACATGTGGGCGGCGATCAGCGGCACGATCAGCCCCGACTTGGCCCCCAGGGTGACGATCACCGGGGCCATCAGGCTGGACACCACGATGTAGTTGGCCGTGGTCGGCAGGCCCATGCCCAGCACCAGGCTGATGATGGCGGTGAAGATCAGCATCAGCAGCAGGTTGCCGGCCGAGATGAACTCGACGAATTCGGTCATCACCTGGCCGATGCCGGTCAGCGTGACCGTGCCGACGATGATGCCCGCCGCCGCCGTGGCGACGCCGATGCCGATCATGTTGCGGGCCCCGTTGACCAGGCCTTCCAGCAGGTCGCCGACGCCCTCGCGGATCTTCCGGGCCTCGTCGCCGCCCTGGCCCCGGAACAGGGCCAGCAGGGCCTTCTGGGTCACCACGATGAAGGCCATGAACAGGGTGGCCCAGAAGGCCGAATCACCGGGCGACAGGCGTTCCACCGTGAGCAGCCAGATCAGCACCAGGACCGGCAGCAGGAACTGGAAGCCCGACTTGGCCGTGGGCCCCACGGGCGGCAGTTCATTGATTTCGTGGCTGGTGTCCAGGTCCGGATAGCGCGCCGCGTACCAGACCAGGGCCAGGTAGGCCACGAACAGCAGCACGGCGAACACCCAGGGCGCCACCTCGCCCAGGCCGCCGACGAACAGCGGCGTCTGGCCGAACAGCTTCATGGCCCCCAGGGCGGCGTCCAGGCCCATCTGCTTTTCCTCCGACAGGGGGGCGGCCTGGGCGATGGCCGCCTGCAGGTCGCCGGACTGGCGGAAGTAGTGGGCGATTTCGGGCACGCCGTGGATGCCCAGCAGGCCATTCTGCAGGCCCGCCACCACGGGCGGCAGCACCCAGACCAGAATACCGGCGATGATCAGCACGCTCAGGATGCCGATGGCCTTGGCCTTGCGGGTCATCAGGTGGGTGCGCTCCATGCCCTCCATGCCGGCCTTCATGGCTTCCAGGTGCACGATGTAGACCAGGGCGATGTAGGAGATCACCGCCGGCAGGAAGGCGTGCTTGATGACGTCGACGAAGGGAATGCCCACGTATTCCACCATCAGGAACGCCGCCGCACCCATGATGGGGGGCGTGAGCTGGCCGTTGGTGGAGGACGCCACCTCCACGGCGCCGGCCTTCTCGGCCGAGAACCCGACCCGCTTCATCAGCGGAATGGTGAAGGTGCCGGTGGTGACCACGTTGGCGATGGATGAGCCCGAGATCATGCCGGTCAGGGCCGACGACACCACGGCCGCCTTGGCCGGGCCACCGCGCATGTGCCCCATCAGGCCGAAGGCCACGCGGATGAAGTAGTTGCCGGCCCCGGCCTTTTCCAGCAGCGAGCCGAACAGCACGAACAGGAACACCATGGTGGCCGACACGCCCACGGCCACGCCGAACACGCCTTCGGTGCTGACCCAATAGTGGGATGCCCCCTTGGCGATGGACTGGCCCTTGTGGGCGATCACGTCGGGCATGTAGGGCCCGGCGAAGGTATAGGTCAGGAACACGATGGCCACCACCATCAGCGGCGGGCCCAGGGCCCGGCGGGTGGCTTCCAGCAGCAGCACCACACCGATCACGGCGCAGGTGATGTCGGCCGTGGTGGGCGCGCCGGGCCGGTTGGCCAGGTCGTCCTTCAGCACGATCAGGTACAGGCAGGACAGGGTGGCGACGATGGCCATGACCCAGTCCTGGATGGGAATGCGGTGGCGCGGGCTGCTTTTCAGCGCCGGATAGGCCAGGTAGGCCAGGAAGATGGCGAACATCAGGTGGAAGCGCTTGACCACGTCCTCGTTCATCCAGGGCGTGAATTCCAGCACCAGCGGGGACGAGACATAGAGCTGGTAGATGGACCAGATCAGCGGCACGAACCACAGGATCCTCTTGGGCAGGCCCTGGGGGGACCGGGCGCCGGTATCGGCCTCGGCCACCATGTCCTGCAGGTCGTCCGTCGGCACGGCGCCGGCGGGGGTGTTGTTGTCGCTCATGTCCTACTCTCCCACTATCCGCGGTGGCGGCGGCGCCGTCACGGCAGGATGCCCGCTTCCTTGAAATACCGCGCCGCGCCCGGGTGCAGGGGCGCGGTCAGGCCGTCGGTGGCCATTTCCTTGACGGTCAGCAGCCCGAAGGCCGGATGGGCCCGGCGGAACCGGTCCAGGTTGTCGAACACGGCCTTCACCGTGCGGTAGACCGTATCGGCGTCCATGTCCGCCGACACCACCACCGTGGCCTTGACCCCGAAGGTGGACACCGGGTCCGGGTTGCCCGGATAGGTGCCCCCCGGCACCACGGCGTGGCTGTAATAGGGCGATTCCCGCACCAGCTTCTCGATGGCCGGGCCGTTCACCGGCACCACCACGGAATCACACAGGCCGGTGGCCTTGGACACCGAGGCATTGGGGTGCCCGGCGGTGTAGATGATGGCCTGCACCCGCCCGTAGCACAGGCTGAGGGACTGCTGCGAGGCCGGCAGTTCATCGACCAGCGAGAAGTCCTTGCGGGTCCAGCCCTTGGCCTGCATGACCACTTCCATGGTGGCCCGGTTGCCCGACCCGGGATTGCCGATGTTGACCCGCTTGCCCTTCAGGTCGTCGAACCGGCGGGCCCCGGAATCCCGGCGCACCACCACGGTGAAGGGTTCGGCGTGCAGGGAAAACAGCGACCGGATGTTGTCGTACGATACGTCCAGGAAGGCGAAGGGCCCCGTGCCCTTCACCGCGTGGTACTGCCAGTCGGACTGCACCAGCCCCAGTTCCATGGCCCCGCCCTGCACCTGGGTCAGGTTGTACAGCGACCCGGCCGTGGGCACGGCGCGGCAGGTCAGGCCCCCGGCGTAATGGGTGATCATGTGGCAGATGGCGCGGCCGGCGTGGTAGTAGACCCCCGCCGCATCGCCGGTGGCGATCAGGATGTCTTCCGCCTTGGCCGAGGCCACAGGCCCCAACGCCGCCGCGCCGGACAGGCCGACGGCCAGGACCAGGGCGCCCCAACGCTTGGGAAATGCCCGCATCTACGCCTCCCTATCCCGGACGGCCCCGTCCTTGTCGTTTTTCCTTGGCCGGAATCTACGCTGGCCGGGGGCCAACATCGGGGCTGAAACCGGCGGCGGACGGCCCGGGCCGTCCGCCGCGATGGGACCGTTGAACGGTCGGAACTGGCGGGCCGCCCCTCTTACAGGAGGCCGGCTTCCTTGTAGTACTTCAGCGCGCCTTCGTGCAGCGGCGCCGACAGGCCGTCCTTGACCATCTCTTCCTTCTTCAGGTCCCGGAAGGCCGGGTGCAGCTTCTGGAAGCTGTCGAAGTTGTCGAACACCGACTTCACCACCCAGTAGACGGTATCCACCGGCACGGCGGCCGAGGTCACGAAGGTGGCGCCCACGCCGAAGGTGTGCACGTCGTTGGGGTTGCCGCGGTACATGCCGCCGGGGATGGTGGCCTTGCGGTAGAAGTCGTTGTCGGCCACCAGCTTGTCGACGGCCGGGCCGGTCACGTTCACCAGCACCGTGTCGCAGGTGGTGGTGGCTTCCTTGATGGAGCCCGACGGATGGCCGACGGTGAAGACCATGGCGTCAACCTTGTTGTCGCACAGGGCCTTGGACTGTTCCGAGGACTTCAGTTCCGAGGCCAGGGCGAAGTCGCTCATGGTCCAGCCCAGGGCCTTCATCAGCACCTCCATGGTGCCGCGCTGGCCGGAACCGGGGTTGCCCACGTTGACCCGCTTGCCCTTCAGGTCCTCGAAGTTCTTGATGCCGGCGTCGGCCCGGGCGACCACGGTGAACGGCTCGGGATGGACCGAGAACACGGCCCGCAGGTCCTTGAACGGACCGGCTTCCTCGAACTTGCTGGTGCCGTTGTAGGCGTGGTACTGCCAGTCGGACTGGGCCACGCCCATGTCCAGCTCGCCGGCGCGGATGGTGTTGATGTTGTAGACGGACCCGCCGGTGCTTTCCACCGAGCAGCGGATGCCGTGTTCCTTGCGGCCCTTGTTGACCAGGCGGCAGATGGCGCCGCCGGTGGGGTAGTACACACCGGTCACGCCGCCGGTGCCGATGGTGATGAACTTCTGGTCGGCGGCCTGGGCGCCGGCCCCGGCCGTCAGGGCGAGGCCCCCCGCCACGACGGCCATCGCCAGGCTCGATATGGCAAACTTCTTCATGCTGTCAGTCCTCCCTGGGTTGACTTGAGGGTAAAGCCGGGCGCGACTCGGCACCCGGTCGTGCCAGTCGGGATCAAAGCGGTCGCGTGAAAAGACGTGGTCATGCCCAAAAAAGATGGTGCGCACCGGTCAAGGCCGGTTTCACGTGCGCCTGTTCTCCCTGTTCTTCCCCGCGCCGATTGATCGCATGGCGCGCGGACAATAGTTCCCGACAGTGTACAACCCCAGCCCCCATGGGCAACCCCTTGTGGTCCACGGGGGTCGGGAAGCCGGGGCGGCGCGGGTTCAGGCGGGGACGGAACGAGGGGCGGAAACGGGCGCGGACAGCAGGGCGCGGGCCGCGTGGGCATCGGCCAGGGGCCGGCCCAGGCCGCGCACGCCGGCGGCCACCTGGGCCACCAGGGCGGCGTTGTCGGGCGCCGGGGAGCCGTCGGCCAGGTACAGGTTGTTCTCGAATCCCACCCGGGCGTGGCCGCCCAGGGCGGCGGCGGTGATGGCGCAGGCCTGCTCGCGGGGCCCGAAGGCGCACAGGGCCCAATGTTCCCGACGGGAGTCCGGCGTGGCCAGGTAGGGCAGCAGGTCGGCCGGCCGCGACCTTCCGTCGGCGGCGTACTTGCCCAGCACGTAGAGCACGAACACCCGGTCGCCGGGGATGATGCCGCGGCGCCGCAGATCGACGAACCCGGCCACCTGGTCGGGGGTGTACAGGATGTACTGGGGCAGGATGGCCTCGCCGGCCAGCCAATGCAGGAAGCCGGCGGCCCGGGATTCGTGGGACGGGTCGGGGATCAGCTCGGAAACGGCCAGGCTCACGGCCTCGGGCTTCAGGGCGCGGACCATGGCCATCTGTTCGTCGGGGCCGTAGCGGCCCACGGATTCGCTGGTCACCTGCACGATCAGGCCGTCGCCCACGGCCCGGCGCACGGCCGCCGTGGCATCGCGGTAGGCCTCCACGTCCAGGGTGTGGCGGCCCTGGGCGTCGCGCACGTGCAGGTGCAGCAGGGCGGCCCCGGCGTCGCGGCAGGCCGCCGCCGCCCGGGCCACCTCGGCCGGGGTCATGGGCAGGGCCGGATGGTCGGCCTTGGTGCGCCGCGCCCCGTTGGGGGCCACGCCCAGGATGAAGGGGTCCCAGTCGCCAACGGTGGGACTCGCGGCGGGACTCGCGGGATCAGGCACCGATTTCCTCCAGCGCCTCGTCGATGGACCGGCCCAGGCGATCGACGATGGTGGCCACGTCGTCGGCCGTGACGATGAACGGCGGGGCCAGCAGCACGTGGTCGCCGGCCCGCCCGTCGGCCGAGCCGCCGCCGGGATAGCAGATCAGGCCGTTGGCCATGGCCCGGCGCTTGATGCGGGCGTTCAGCTTCAGGGCCGGGTCGAAGGGGGTTTTGGTGTCGCGGTCGGCCACCAGTTCCACGCCGACGAACAGGCCGCGGCCGCGGATGTCGCCCAGGTGCGGGTTCTGGCCCAGACGGGCCCGCAGGCCGTCCATCAGGTCGCGGCCCCGGGCGTTCACGTTGTCCAGCAGGTGGTCGTCGCGGATCACCCGCTGCACGGCCAGGGCGGCGGCGCAGGCCGTGGGGTGGCCCATGTAGGTGTGGCCGTGCTGGAACACCCCGCTGCCCTGGGCGAAGGCCTGGTACATCCGGTCCGACACCAGCACCGCGCCGATGGGCTGATAGCCGGCGCCCAGGCCCTTGGCCACGGCGATCAGGTCCGGCGCCACGCCGTCCTGCTCGCAGGCGAACAGGGTGCCGGTGCGGCCCATGCCCGACATCACCTCGTCCAGGATCAGCAACACCCCGTGGCGGTCGCAGATCTCGCGGATGCGCTGGAAATAGCCCGGCGCCGGCGGCAGCACCCCGGCGGTGGCGCCCACCACCGTCTCGGCCACGAAGGCGCACACGGTTTCCGGCCCCAACTCGCGGGTCTTGGCGTCCAGGGCGTCGGCCACCCGCTGGCCGTAGGCTTCCGGCGACTCGCCTTGCGCCGGGCCCCGGTACAGGTTGCATTCGGGGATGTGGTCGGTATCGATCAGCAGCGGGGCATAGGGCTCGCGCCGCCAGGCGTTGCCGCCCACGGCCAGGGCCCCCAGGGTGTTGCCGTGGTAGGACTGGTTGCGGGCGATGAACTTGTGGCGCTGCGGCTGGCCGACCTCCAGGAAGTACTGGCGGGCCATCTTCAGGGCCGTCTCCACGGCTTCCGACCCGCCGGACACGAAATACACGTGGTCCAGGTCGCCGGGGGCGGCGGCGGTCAGCAGGTCGGCCAGGTCCTCGGCCGGCTGCGAGGTGAAGAAGCCCGTGTGGGCGAACGGCAGGTCGTCGATCTGGCGCTTGATGGCGGCGATCACCCGGGGCTCGCTGTGGCCCAGGCACGAGACGGCGGCGCCGCCCGAGGCGTCGATGTAGCGCTTGCCGTCGGCGTCGGTGATCCACACGCCCTCGCCCTTCACCGCCCGAGGCGGCGGCGCGGCGATGGACCGGGGAAAGACGTGGGAGGAAGGATCGGTCATGTTTCGGGTTCCGTGTTCGCGGCCCCCCGGCGCGGGTGCGCCGGGGTGACCTGGTCGATGTAGACGTCGAAGCTGTCCAGCTGGCGTCCGCTTTCCTCGATGGCGGACAGGGCCGCGTCGCCGCCGCGGGCCACCATCAGGGTGATCAGGGCCTCGATGGCCGCCATGGCGGCGCTGGACGAGGTGAAGAACGACGGGCTGTCGTTGCCCACCACCAGCACCCGGTCCGTGGACCAGGCGATGGGCGACACCCGGCTGTCGGTCATGGCGATGGTGCGCACGCCGCATTCCCGGGCATAGGACATGGCCCGCAGCACGTCGCGGGTATAGGGCTTCACGCTGATGCCCAGCAGCACGTCGCCTTCGTCCAGGCCCCGCAGCTCGTCGGCGAAGGTGCCGCCGCGGCCTTCCAGCAGGGTCACGTCGCAGCCGAACATGCGGCACACGTAGTGGAAATGGAACGCCAGGGGATAGGACCCCCGGTGCCCCAGCACGAAGATGCGCCGGGCCGACGACAGCATGGCGGCGATGGTTTCGAACACCGCCGGGTCGTTGGCGGAAAAGGTGGCGCGCAGGTTTTCCCGCGCCGTTTCGTAGACCGCCCCCAGAACTTCGGGCAGGGCATCGGCGCCCCGGGCCTGCAGGTCGCGGGCCCGCTTCAGGTAGGTGCCGGCGGGGCCCCGCAGGCGGGCCTGGAACGGCGCCCGGAAGGCGTTGTAGGTGTCGAACCCGAAGGTCTTGGCCAGGCGCACCATGGTGGAGGGATGCACCCCGGCCCGCGCCGCCACGGCGCGCATGGACATCAGGGCCACGTCGTCGGGCCGGTCGATCACGTGCTGGGCCGCCCGCCGCGCCTGCTTGCCCAGGCGCGGAAACGCTTCCGCCATGCGCTGTGTGAGCTGCCGTTGATCCATGGAGGGAGGGGCCGGTCCGCCGGGGAAGGAAATCGGGGGTGGAAACTGGGGCCCGATCCTAGGGGTGTTCCGGCTGTTTGACAAGCATTTGTTTCCAATTTCCAGAAAAGAAACATTTGCTTCGTTTTGATCCGCCGCCACCGGTCCCTGGCCGATTGCCCCGCCTGCGTCGTGGCTTTAGGATGGCGCCGATTCGGCCCCGATCAGAAGGGCCCGCGCCCGCCCCCGAGACGACCCACCCGACAGGAAGATTCATGGACATCAAGGACCACATCCGCGCGATTCCGGATTTCCCCAAGCCCGGCATCCTGTTCTACGACATCTCCACCCTGCTGGCCGACCCCGACGCCTGGAGCGTGGCCACGGGCCGCCTGGCCAAGATCATCAGCCGGCACCAGCCGGACGTCCTGGCGGGGATCGAATCCCGCGGCTTCCTGGTGGCCGCGCCCCTGGCGCTCAAGCTGGGCCTGGGCTTCACCATGGTGCGCAAGAAGGGCAAGCTGCCGGGCGGCACCATCCCTTACGAGTACGAGCTGGAATACGGCACCGACACCATCGAGATCCAGGACGACGCCGTCGCCCCGGGACAGCGGGTGGTGATCCTGGACGACCTGCTGGCCACCGGCGGCACCCTGGCCGCGTCCTGCGAGCTGTTCAACAAGGTCGGCGCCAAGGTGGTGGGCGCCGCCTGCATCATCGAGCTGACCTTCCTGCACGGCCGCGACAAGCTGGACATCCCCTTCGACGCCCTGATCTCCTACGACGATTAGGGGCCGCGCCTACCCCTTTCCACCCCCCGCCAGGGCGTGGGCGCAGACCTTGCGCATGACCGTGGGCAGGGCGTGGTCGCCCAGGTTCTCCACCGGGCACCAGACGCCGTCGACGTTGTCCGATCCCGCCGCCCGCCCGGCCAGGACCGTCAGCTCCAGGTGGAAGTGGGTGAAGGTGTGGCGCACCAGCCCCGGCAGGGCTTTCCAGTCCGCTCCCGCCGGCGCCTGGGCCGGCGCGGCGTCGGGCGCGATCCCCTGCTCGACCCAGTCCGTGGACGGCACCTCCATCATGCCGCCCAGCAGGCCCTTCTCCGGGCGCCGGCGCAGCAGCACCGCGCCGGTGGGGTCGGTGATCCAGAACGCCACCCCCTTG
>JAGREA010000225.1 GCA_020446745.1 Rhodobacterales bacterium
CGCTTCCATATGTCTTCTCGCAAAAATATTTTGAGGGAAATTCCATCAAAGGATTGAAAGTCACTATAAGTCCTAATTAGCGCGCGAATTGCATTAGCTTCTAAATCATGGCTGTCTGCGAAGGCCACATCAAGACGGTCTAGCAGTACCCAGATTGTATAACCGCTGTCCCTTAGTGTATTATTGAATTTTGTAAGCATTCCATCAATCGAATTAATTCCTGCACTACGCAACTCAGGTGAAGGCTCAGAAAGTGAAATTCTCCCGATAATTCCCGTTGGTGTACCGCTAGGATCAAGAGATAGCTCAGCCTCTATTGCAGAAATGCCTAAAAGACGTCGAGCAACATTCTGCGCGCTACGCAGTAAACCTGCTAAATTTATCTCCCTTTCTAAAAGGCCTGCATCTTCGAGCGCACCAAATACAACATTCGCATCACCTCCATCGATTCCGTATCCACGCATTTGATGCGCAATCAATGAAATAATATAAATTTTCCAAAGTATTATAAATTCTCGTTCTGTAGTTGGTGGATCTGACACCAAATCCCTAAATACAGTAGCCCCTCTTGGGTTCTCCGCGCTAACAGTCAACACCCCTCTATCAAATAATTCTTCTCTTATTTTGTCCAATAAAAGATATAGAGCACTCTTTCCCGCGCCTTTTTCACCGCGAACAATATCTATTTCACCGCGCTCAATGCGGCTCCACTGATCGGTTTGAACAAAATACTCTTGAAGCCTCGCAACTTCATCTTCTGCAACTTGTGAACCAAAGTTTAATTCCCTCAATAATTGTAATTTTTCCATTTCGCAATACATCTCCTTTTTGAGGTCGCCTCATATCGACTCCAAGTCATACTGTTCATACCATCCACCCACATTTGTCGGAAGGCAATCAACACGGTGGATATTTGTCCAGGAAATCTCGTGTAAGGTGGCGCCTCCGTCCGCGTTCAGGAAAGGCCTGCCCCCATGCAGAAGGTTGCCTTCATCACCGGCGCCGCCCGCGGCATCGGCCTGGCCACCACCCGTGTCTTCCTGGCCGAAGGCTGGCGCGTCGCCATGCTGGACATCGACGGTGAGACCCAGGACGCGGCCCACCAGGCCCTGGGCGCCGGCGACGCCGCCCTGTCCCTGCACGGCGACGTGTCGCGGCCCGACCAGGTGGCCCGGGCCGTGGACGCCACCCTGGCCGCCTTCGGCCGCCTGGACGCCCTGGTCAACAACGCCGGCATCGCCGTGTTCAAGCCGGTGCTGGACACCGGGCTGGACGAATGGTCGCGGGTGCTGGAGGTGAACCTTTCCGGCCCCTTCATCTGCACCCAGGCCTGCGTGCCGGCCATGCTGGCCTCGGGCGGCGGCAGCATCGTCAACATCACGTCCATATCGGGCACCCGGGCCTCGACCCTGCGGGTGGCCTATGGCACCAGCAAGGCGGCCCTGGTGCACCTGACCAAGCAGTTGGCGGCGGAACTGGGCACCCGGGGCATCCGCGTCAACGCCGTGTCGCCGGGGCCGGTGGACACGGCCATGGCCAAGCAGGTGCACACGCCGGACATCCGCGCCGCCTACCACGACGCCATCCCCCTGAACCGCTACGGCACGGAAGAGGAACTGGCCCACGTGATCCACTTCCTGTGCAGCGACCGGGCGGGCTACGTGAACGGCACCATCGTCAACGTGGACGGCGGCTTCGCGGCCTCGGGCATCGGCCTGCCCAGCCTGCGGGCCGGCGGGGACTAACGCCCCAGCGAATAGAACTCGTCGTTGGCCCGCATGGTCATGAAGTTGGCCATGCGGTTGGACAGGCCGAAGAAGGCGGTGATGCCGGCGATGTCCCAGATGTCCTCGTCGTCGAAGCCGTGGGCGCGCAGGGCCTCGAAGTCGGCGTCGTCGACGGATTTGGCGTCGTTGGAAACCTTCAGGGCAAAGTCCAGCATGGCCTTCTGGCGCGGCGTGATGTCGGCCTTGCGGTAGTTGATCGCCACCTGATCGGCGATGAGCGCGTTCTTGGCGCGGATGCGCAGGATGGC
>JAGREA010000226.1 GCA_020446745.1 Rhodobacterales bacterium
GCGCATCGGCCTGGCCCTGGGCGGCGCGGCGGTCACCACCCTGGCCACCCTGCCCCTGCTGCGGGCCCTGGCCGGGCTGCTGCTGGGCGGCGCCCTGGGGGCCATTCCGGCCATCGTGGTGCTGGCCACGGCCCTGTTCCTGCTGCCCAGCCTGTGCGTCGGCGTGGTGTCGCCCATCCTGACCAAGCTGGCCATGGACGACCGCCCCGGCGAAACCGGCCCGGTGCTGGGCCGCATGTTCGCTCTGGGCACCCTGGGCAGCATCTTCGGCACCCTGGGGGCCGGATACCTGTTCCTGTCGTGGATCGGTTCGGCCGGCACCATCCTGGCCGTGGCCGCCACCTATGCCGTGCTGGCCGTCGCCTTCCTGGTCACGCACCGGCGGGCCGGCCTGGGCGCCTTGCTGGTCCTGGCGGCGGCCGGCGGCGCCGTGGGCCTGTGGGGCCGGTCGGTGACCGCCTTCGCCTCGCCCTGCCAGGTGGAAAGCGACTACTTCTGCATCCGCGTGGACGACATGTCGGCCCAGACCGGCCGCCCCAGCGCCCTGATGGCCCTGGACCACCTGGTGCACAGCATCAACGACCGCGACGACCCGGACCTGTTCTACAGCCCCTACATCCATTTCGTCGACGAACTGGCGCGCCGCCGCCTGGCCGAGGGCGAACCGCCCCGGGCCTTCTTCATCGGCGGCGGCGGGTTCACCCTGCCCCGGGCCTGGGCGGCCCGCTACCCGGGCGCCGACCTGACGGTGGCCGAGCTGGACCCGGCCGTGACCCGGGCCGCCGCCGACCACCTGTGGCTGGACCCGGCGGCCCCGGGCCTGACCATCCTGCACCGCGACGCCCGGGCGGCCCTGCAGGCGATTCCCCCGGGCCCGGTGTTCGACCTGGTGTTCGGCGACGCCTTCCACGACATCGCCATCCCGCCCCACCTGGTGACCCGGGAATTCCACGCCCGGATCGCCCGGCGCCTGAAGCCCACGGGGGTCTATGCCGTGAACGTGGTGGACCGGGGCCAGGACCCCCGGTTCCTGATGGCCCTGGTGCGCACCCTGGACCTGGACTTCCCCCACGTGGAGGTGTGGATCGAGGGCGACCCGGGCACGGCCGGGGGGCTGGCCCTGCGCGGGCGCACCACCTTCGTCATCGTCGCCGGACAGCAGCCGTCGCCGGGCAACCGCCTGCGCGCCGGCAGCGGATTCGACCGCCTGTGGGTGCGCTGGCCGGGCCCGAACCTGCGACGGCGCGTGGCCCAGGCCGGCGGGCCCGTGCTGACCGACGACCTGGCCCCCGTGGACCGCCTGATGTCGGGCCTGCTGCTGGCCGAGGACGGGCGATAAAGACCCTACTGCATTTGTTGACAAGGCGAATAGTATTAGATATGACTAATATTAGAACCATAAAATTCATGCCAGCGGCGGTCCCATGGACATCAAGGAATTCGAACGGAAGGCGCTCGAGGCCACGAATTTGTTGAAGGCCATGAGCAACGAAAACCGGCTGCTGATCCTGTGCCAGCTCATCCACGGCGAGAAGACCGTGGGCGAACTGGAAGAGGTGATCGGCCTGAGCCAGTCCGCCCTGTCCCAGCACCTGGCGGTCCTGCGCCAGAACGGCCTGGTGCAGACCCGCCGGGATGCCCAGTCCATCTACTACTCCCTGGCCGGCGAGGAACCGGAAGCGGTCATCGAGGCCCTTTACGACCTGTTCGCCGAAAAGGCCGGAGACGCGAAAAACGGGGGAACCGGCCCCCATTGACAACCTAACCGGCTTGCGCCAAAAAGCCGGCCAAACCCTTTCGGGATTGCCTCTCGTTCGCGCGGCCGAAGCGGCCCCTGTCAGGATACCCGTCCTGCCCCCGCCCCGCGGCGCGCCCCCGCAGACAACCCCGCGAGATTGAAAAGACAACAAAACCACATTCAGGAGATCCCGGCCGCGGGCCGGTGTCCACAGAGGCAAAGGCACGATCCCCGTGCAGATCTACCTTCCCATCGCCGAGATCTCGGTCAACATCTTCCTCATCCTCGGCATGGGCGGGGCCGTGGGGTTCCTGTCGGGCCTGTTCGGCGTGGGCGGCGGCTTCCTGATGACGCCGCTGCTGATCTTCATCGGCATCCCGTCGCCGGTGGCCGTGGCCACCGAGGCCAACCAGATCGTCGCCTCCTCGGTCTCGGGCGTGCTGGCCCACTGGAAACGCGGCAACGTGGACTTCCGCATGGGGCTGGCGCTGCTGGCCGGCGGTGTCCTGGGGTCCACCTTCGGCGTGTGGCTGTTCACCTTCCTGAAAAGCCTGGGCCAGATCGACCTGGTCATCAAACTGTCCTACGTGGTGTTCCTGGGCATCATCGGCACGCTGATGTTCATCGAAAGCCTGCGCGCCATCCTGCGCAGCCGCAACCAGACGCCGCCGGCCCGGCGCCACCACACCTGGATCCACGGCATGCCGTTCAAGGTGCGGTTCCGCAAGTCGCGGCTGTACATCAGCGCCCTGCTGCCCATCGGCGTGGGCTTCGTGGTGGGCGTGCTGGCGGCCATCATGGGCGTGGGCGGCGGCTTCGTCATGGTGCCGGCCATGATCTACCTGCTGGGCATGCCCACCAGCGTGGTGGTGGGCACGTCGCTGTTCCAGATCATCTTCGTCACCGCCAACGTGACCGTGCTGCAGGCGGTGAACAACCAGACCGTGGACGTGGTGCTGGCCCTGCTGCTGCTCACCGGGGGCGTCATCGGCGCCCAGTTCGGGGCCAAGGCGGGTGCCAAGCTGAAGGGCGAGCAGCTGCGCATCCTGCTGGCCCTGATGGTCATCGGCGTGTGCATGAAGCTGGGTTTCGACCTGGTGCTGACGCCCGACGACCTGTACAGCATCGGCGCCGGCGGAGGACACTGACATGACCACCCTTCGCGCCCTTCTCCTGGCCCTTGTCCTGGCCTGCACGGCCGCCGTTCCGGCCAAGGCGTCGGAGCTGATCGCCGACCTGTCGCAGCACCTGATCGCCATCACCACCGGCTTTTCCGGCGCCAACGTGCTGCTGTTCGGCTCGGTGGAGGCCCCCGGCGACGTGGTCGTGGCGGTCAGCGGGCCCAAGCACGACATCACCGTGCGGCGCAAGGCCCGCGTGGGCGGCGTGTGGGTCAACAACGACCAGATGACCTTCGCCAGCGCCCCGGCCTTCTATGCCCTGGCCAGCAGCGCCCCCATCCGCAAGATCCTGTCCGAGGGCGAACGGGGCGTGCACAAGATCGGCGTCCACCACCTGTCGCTGACGCCCAAGGGGGAAGAGCCGCCGGACCGCCTGTCCGACTTCCGCGAGGCGCTGATCCGCAACAAGCAGAACCAGGGCCTGTACGCCGAGGACGCCGGCAAGATCCTGTTCCTGGGCAAGCAGCTGTTCCGCACCGACATCACCTTCCCCGCCAACGCGCCCGTGGGCACCTACGAGGTGCAGGTCCTGCTGGTGCGCGACGGCAAGGTCGTGGCGGCCGAGATCACGCCCCTGAGCATCGGCAAGGTCGGCTTCGAGGCCAACGTCTACAACTTCGCCTACGACTACGGCCTGCTCTATGGCCTGCTTGCCATCGTCGTCGCGACGGTGGCAGGATGGTTGGCCAGCGTGGCCTTCCGCAAGTCCTAGGGCCGGGCATAAAAAAGAACAGGCGAGACTGGGGGAAAGCGCATGACCGACCAGACCACCGAAGATGGCCGAAAACGGACATTCCTGTGCGTGGTGGACGACAGCGAGGAGCTGAGCCGCGCGCTGCGCTTCGCCTGTGACCGGGCCCGCAAGGCCGGGGCCCGCATCGGCCTGCTGTACGTGGTGGAGCCGGCCGAATTCCAGCACTGGATGGCGGTGGGCGAGCTGATGGCCGCCGAGCGCCGCAGCGAGGCCGAGGAGATGCTGCAGGTGGTGGCCTCCACGGTGCAGCGCCGCACCGGCCACATGCCGACCCTGTTCATCCGCGAAGGCGACATGGCCGAGGAACTGGTGAACCTGGTCAGCGACCGGGAAAACAACATCTCGCTGCTGATCCTGGGCGCCGCCACGGGCACCGAGGGCCCCGGGCCCCTGGTCACCCACGTGGTCACCCGCCTGACCGGCAGCCTGCGCATCCCGGTGACCGTGGTGCCCGGCGAAATGACCGACGAGGAAATCGCCGCCATCACCTGATGGCGCCCGCCTCCGCGCCATGATCCCGCCCATGAAATAAGCCGCCGGCACCGTGGCGACCCGCCCGGACGAAGCCGGCTGATCTTCCAATCACCGGGAACGAGAAGAAAGGGGCGGCTCTGGCGAGCCGCCCCTTTCCGTTCCCGAGGGAGAGGTGGGGTTGGGAGCCTTAGCGGCAGCGGCCGCCGAAGATCCCGGTGAAGAAGCAACCCACGTCCTTGGCGGCCTTGCCGATGTCGCGGGCGGTGTTCTTGGCGGCCTGTTCGGGGTTGGTGAAGGCGAA
>JAGREA010000227.1 GCA_020446745.1 Rhodobacterales bacterium
CTAGGGTCTTGACAGACCCCCGTCCGCTCTCCATTCTGATAAAAAGTTCGGTATACGAACATTTCACGGACAGCTCATCTTCGTGTATTCGCCGGCGGGAGGAACGGTCATGGCGGATGGCGGGCAGCGGCGCGCGGGGCGCGCCGGGAGCATGAACGCGGGCGCGGGGCGCGCCGGGAGCATGAACGCGGGCGCGGCCCTGCTGGAGCCGGCCCTGTCCAAGGGCCAGAAGGACGATCCGGCCATCCTGTGGGACGGCGGCACCGTGACCTATGGGGATCTGGACGCGGCCTCCAACCGGTTCGCCAACGCCTGCGCCGACCTTGGCCAGGGATTAGGCGGCCTGGGGAACGAGGACCGGGTGCTGATCCTGGTCCAGGACCGGCCCGACTTCTTCATCGTCTACATCGGCCTGATGAAGGCCGGTGCCGTGCCCGTGGCCCTGAACCTGCGGGCCTCGGCCAAGGACATCGCCCACATGATCGCCGACAGCGCCTGCCGGCTGCTGATCGTCGATCGCCTGTTCCTGGACCTGGTCGATCAGGCCGGGGCCCTGCTGGGCGGCCTGCCGCCGCTGCTGCTGTGCGACGGGCCCCAGGAGGGGCACCAGGACCTGGCGACGGTGATGGCCGGCCGGTCCGACACCTTCGACCCGGTGCCGCGCGGTCCCGACGACATGGCCTTCTGGATGTACACCTCGGGCACCACGGGGATGCCCAAGGGGGTGGTGCACATGCAACGCTGTGTCACCATGGCCGGCCGGTTCCTGGCCGAGGAACTGAACGTGGGCCGGGGCGACCGGCTGTTCTGTTCGTCCAAGCTGTTCTTCGCCTTTTCCCTGGGCCACGTGTTCATGGCCTGCCTGCGGGTGGGGGCCACGGCCATCCTGCTGGAAGGCTGGCCGTCGTGCGAGGTCATCGCCCGGGTGCTGGAGCGGTTCCGCCCCACGGTGCTGTTCAGCGTGCCCACCTTCTTCCGCAACATGCTGCACGAAGGCGTGGCCGAGGCCCCGGCCATGGCCGATCTGCGCTACGTGATCTCGGCCGGCGAGAAGCTGCCGGAAAGCCTGTTCGCCGCCTGGCGGTCCACCACCGGCCACGAGATCCTGGAGGTCATCGGCGCCACCGAGGCCGCCTTCCCCTTCCTGGGCAACCGGCCCGGCGCCGTGCGGGCGGGGTCGTGCGGGCGCCCCACGCCGGGGGTGGAGGTGCGCCTGCTGGACGACGACGGCGGGCCCATCGACACGCCGGGCCTGCCGGGCATCCTGTGGATCCGCACCCCGGCCCTGGCGCGGGGCTACTGGAACCAGCCGGACCGTACGGACGACGCCTTCCGCGACGGCTGGTACCGCACCGGCGACATGTTCATGGTGGACGCCGACGGCCACCACCACCACCAGGGGCGGGGCGACGACATGCTGAAGATCTCGGGCCAGTGGGTCAGCCCGGCCGAGATCGAGGACCACGTGATGGCCGTGGAAGGCCTGCGCGAGGCCGTGGTGGTGGGGGCCGCCAACGCCGACGGGCTGATCCGCCTGGCCCTGTTCGCCGTGGCCGATCCGGGGGCCGACCCGGCGGCCCTGGAAGCGGCCATCACGGCCCGGTGCAAGGCCACCCTGTCGATCTACAAGTGCCCCCGGCGCATCCTGTTCGTGGACGACCTGCCGCGCACGGCCACCGGCAAGGTGCAGCGCTTCGCCCTGCGCCAGATGGCCGCCGACTTGGCCTGAAAGGAGTGGGGGGGGGGCCGGACAAAACCCGCGCGGCGGACACAAAAAAGGCCGGGCAAGACCCGGCCTGGTCTGTTGGATGGGGGGGGTATCAGCGCCGGCGCGGCGTGCGCACGACGATGGGGCGTCGGCCCGGCACGATCAGGCGGCTGCTGAGGATACGGCTCGTCATAGACCATGGTCCTTTCAGGTCAATTCTCTCTTGCTTACGGTACTGATATAATCCAAATCTGTTACCAAACAATGTAACACGCTGAATTTCTTTATTTCCGGTCTGTGACACTTCCACGGCCGACCACAAGGCCAACCAAAGGGCCAGCCAAAAGGCCAACCAAAAGGATCGCGTGACCCATGTCCTGGTTCAGACGCCAACGCGCCGTCCGGCCGCCGCCGGGCCCGCCCCAGGACCCGGGCTGGGCGCGCACGGAGAAGGGCGGCTTCCACCGGCTGGAGGACCTGGACCCCGAGGACCTGGGCCTGATGGGCCAGGGCGGGGTGTTCATCATCTGGCACGGGGGCGTGCGGCCGGCCTTCGTCTATGCCGGCGCGGCCACGGACCTGGCCCGGGCCCTGCACCGGGTGGGCGACGACGACCGGGTGATGGGGTTTTCCGTCAACGGCGGGCTGTTCGTCACCTGGGCCCCCGTGGTGCCCAAATACCGCCCGGGAGCGGCCAAGTTCCTGCAGCGCACCCTGAAGCCCGAGGTGCCCAACACCGCCGCCGCCACCGACGACGTGCCGGAAATCCCGCTGCTGCTGCCGGCGCGGGAAAAGGGCTGAGGCCCCTTCCCCGCCGGGCCGCTTGAAAAGGCCGGTCAGGCCGCGTCGGGCAGGC
The DNA here is from genome assembly GCA_020446745.1 of Rhodobacterales bacterium. Taxonomy (GTDB): domain Bacteria; phylum Pseudomonadota; class Alphaproteobacteria; order Rhodospirillales; family JACKKN01; genus JAGREA01. The sequence goes on from JAGREA010000227.1 coordinate 2,565, forward strand.
CGCGGTCGACGATCTCCACCACCTCGCGCATGATCGCCGACAGGTCGAAGTTCTTGGGCGTGTAGACCCTGGACACCCCGGCCGCCATCAGCGTCTTCTCGTCCTCCTCGGGGATGATGCCGCCGACCACCACGGGCACGTCGTCCAGCCCGGCCTCGCGCATGCGCGCCATCACGTCGGACACCAGCGCCACGTGGGAGCCCGACAGGATGGACAGGCCGACCACGTGCACGCCCTCCTCCAGGGCCGCCGTGACGATCTGTTCCGGGGTCAGGCGGATGCCTTCGTAGACCACCTCGATGCCCGAATCCCGGGCCCGGACGGCGATCTGCTCGGCGCCGTTGGAATGGCCGTCCAGCCCCGGCTTGCCGACCAGCATCTTCAGCCGCGTGCCCAGGCGCGTCGACACGGCCTCCACCTGGGCCCGCACCGCCTCCAGGTCCTCGATGCGGCCCGGCGAGGCGGCGCCGCCGACCCCCGTGGGGGCGCGGTACTCGCCGAACACCTCGCGCAGCACCTGGCCCCATTCACCGGTGGTGACGCCGGCATGGGCGCAGGCGATGGAGGGTTCCATGATGTTGCGGTCCTCCTGGGCGGCCGAACGCAGGGCATCCAGGGCCTGGGCCACGGCGGCGCCGTCGCGGGCCTCGCGCCAGGCCCGCAGGCCCTCGATCTGCCGCGCCTCGGCCCGGGAATCCACGGTCATGATGGCGCCGTCGCCGCTGGTCAGGGGCGAGGGCTCACCCTCGGTGTACTTGTTGACGCCGACCACGGTCTGGTCGCCGCGCTCGATGGCCGCCACCCGCCGGGCGTTGGATTCCACCAGGCGTTGCTTCATGTAGCTGTCCTCGATGGCGGTCACGGCGCCGCCCAGGCGGTCGATGGCCACCAGTTCCTCGCGGGCCGCGTACTTCAGCTTCTCCACCGTCTCGGCCACCACGCGCGAGCCGTCGAACAGGTCGCCGTATTCCAGCAGGTCGGTCTCGAAGGCGACGATCTGCTGCAGGCGCAGCGACCACTGCTGGTCCCACGGGCGCGGCAGGCCCAGGGCCTCGTTCCAGGCCGGCAGCTGCACGGCCCGGGCCCGGGCGTCCTTGGACAGCACCACGGCCAGCATTTCCAGCAGGACGCGGTAGACGTTGTTTTCCGGCTGCTGTTCCGTCAGGCCCAGCGAGTTGACCTGCACGCCATAGC
>JAGREA010000228.1 GCA_020446745.1 Rhodobacterales bacterium
CCATCGTGTTGCCGCCCGAACAACGGCACTATGGATCGAAGGAGGTGATGTACGCCTAGACGTTCCACCGCCACATCAAGACCTTCCACACGGCGACCCTGCTGCGCCGCGCGACCTACGACCGCGTGGCCGGCCGCTGGGGGGACCTGGGCTTCGACGGAGCGCCCCCCGTGCCCATCGCCTTCGACGACGACGGGGAATGACACCAAGACCACAAGGGAGGAACACCATGAACACCATCACACGTAACGCGATCGCGGCGGCATCGATCCTGGCCACGGCCCTGGCGGCCGGGGCCGCCGACGCCCGGGAACTGGTCTACGGCAGTTGGGTCAGCCCCAAGCATTCCATCAATTCGGAAGCGCTGCCGCGCTACTTTGACGCCATCGCGGCGGCGTCGGGGGGCAAGCTGACCTGGAAGCTGGTCGCCGGTGGCCAGCTGATGAACGGGCGCGGCACCGTGGAAAGCGTGGGCGACGGCATCGCCGACGCCGGGTTCGTGGTGCCCACCTATGTGCCGTCGTCGCTGCCGGCCACGGCCACCATCTATTCCAGCCTGGTGTTCGGCGACGACATCGTGGCCGCCGGCGGCGCGGCGGTGGAAACCCTGCTGCTGGACTGCCCCCAGTGCAAGGCGGAATTCAAGAAGAACAACGCCGTGACCCTGGCCGGCTATACCGCCACGCCCTTCGTGCTGATGTGCAGCAAGCCGGTGACGTCGCTGGATGACCTGAAGGGCAAGAAGGTGCGGGTGACCGGCAGCGGCGTGAAGCTGATGGAAATGGCCGGCGCCACCCCCGTGGCCATGAGCCCGGCCGAGGCCACCACGGCCCTGCAGCGGGGCACCGTGGACTGCGTGCTCGGCTCGGCCTCGTGGCTGAAGTCCTATGGCTACCAGGACGTGGCCAAGCACATCCTGAACTTCCCCATGGGCATGACCGGGCCGGTGCTGACCGCCTACATCAACCGCGACACCTGGAACAGCCTGTCGGACCAGGAAAAGCAGTACCACCTGGACGCCGCGCCCCTGCTGGTCGCCCATTCGGTGCTGACCGCCTACAAGAAGAAGGATGCCGAGACCATCAAGGCGGCCAAGGAAATCGGCGTCACGCTGTATGACGGCGGGCCCGAGTTCCAGGCCCTGGTCGATGAATTCCAGGTGGTCAACAAGGCGACCACGTCGGAACAGTTCCGCAAGATCGGCCTGAAGGATCCCGAGTCGATCATCGACGCCCTGCACAAGAACCTGAAGAAGTGGCGGGCCCTGTCGAAGGACATCGGCGACGACGTGGACAAGTACCGCGCCGTTCTGAAGCGCGAGATCTACGACAAGCTCACCATCAAGGACTTCTGACCCCGCTTCGCGGGCGGTGGCGGGACCGGACGTCCCCCGCCGCCCGCGACCGGTGCCCCGATTGTCCGGATGGGATGACATGCGCCGCCTAGAAAGCCTTCTCGACCGCCTGATCGACGCCCTGATGTGGGTCGCCTGCGCCTGCGGCGTGCTGATGATGCTGCACATCGCCGTCGACGTGTTCTGCCGCAACGTCCTCAACGCGCCCATCCCGGGCACGGTGGAAACGGTGTCCGCCTACTACATGGTGGCCATCGCCTTCTTCCCCCTGGCCTACATTTCCCGCAGCGAGGGCCACATCTTCGTCGAGCTGTTCACCCGCGGCCTGACGGGCCGCGGGCAGGCGTGGCTGGACCTGGTCGTGAGCCTCGTCACCGGGGCCTACATCGTCATCTTCGCCTGGCAGTCCACGGAAGTGGCCCTGGACAAGACCGGGGAAGGAGAGGTGTGGGAGACCGCGACCGGGTTCATGGCGGTCTGGCCCAGCCGCTGGTTCCTGACCGTGGGGCTGGCGGCCATGGCCATCTACACTTTCCTGATCGGCTTCCGCGAATGGCGCCGGACCCTGGGTAACGGCAAGGGAGACGGCAAGGGGAACGGGGCATGAGCGGCGTCGAGGCCGGGTTCTGGAGTCTGGGCGGGCTGTTCCTGCTGATCGCCCTGCGCGTGCCCATCGGCGTGGCCCTGGGCGGCATTGCCCTGGTGGGCATCACCGTGCTGCGCAACGAGGCGGTGGCCCTGGCGGTGCTGAAGCGCACGCCCTTCGAATTCGCCGCCCACTACACCCTTTCGGCCATCCCCATGTTCCTGCTGATGGGGGCGGTGGCCCACCATTCGGGCATCAGCGCCGCCCTGTTCAAGGCCGCGCGCCTGTGGCTGAGCGGCCTGCCGGGGGGGCTGGCCGTGTCCACCAACATGGCCTGCGCGGGGTTCGCCGCCGCCTCGGGCTCCAGCATCGCCACCGCCGCCGCCATGGGCAAGCTGGCCGTGCCCGAAATGCTGCGGGCGGGCTACGACAAGGGCCTGGCCACCGGCGTGGTGGCCAGCGCCGGAACCCTGGGGTCCATGATCCCGCCGTCGATCATGTTCGTCCTGTTCGGCATCTTCGCCGAGGTCTCGATCGTCGACCTGCTGATCGCCGGCATCCTGCCGGGGCTGCTGACCGCCGGCGTCTATACCGTGATGATCATGCTGCGGTGCCAGCTCAATCCGTCCCTGGCGCCGAAGCTCGACCCCGCCGAACTGGCGCGGCTGAAACCGGAACGGTGGCGGGCCCTGGGCCAGGTGTGGCCGCTGATCGTGCTGATGCTGGGCATCATCGGCGGGCTCTATTCCGGCGTGGTGACGCCCACCGAGGCCGGGGCGGCCGGGGCGGCCCTGGCCTACCTCATCGCCATCCTGCAGGGGCGCATGACCTGGGCCCGGTTCCGCGAAAGCCTGCTGGACGCCATGTCGTCGACGGCGCGCATCTTCTTCATCGCCGCCGGGGCGGTGATGTTCACCAAGTTCCTGGCCATTTCCGGCATGCCCACCTACCTGGGCAACAACCTGGCGGACCTGGGCTCGCCGATCCTGCTGATCATCGCCACCAGCGTGATCTTCGTCGTCCTGGGCATGTTCCTGGATCCCCTGGGGCTGATGCTGCTGACCCTGCCGGTGCTGCTGCCCATGTTCGAGGGCCAGGGCATGAGCCTGGTGTGGTTCGGCGTGCTGACCGTGAAATTCCTGGAGATCGGCCTGCTGACCCCGCCCGTGGGGTTCAACGTTTACGTCATCAAGGGGGCGGTGGGCGACACGGTCTCGCTGGAAGCGATCTTCAAGGGCGTGACCTGGTTCCTGGTCTGCGAAGCCATCGTGGTCGTGCTGCTGGTGGCGTTCCCCGAGATCGCCCTGTTCCTGCCGGAAACCATGAAGTAGGGGCCGGCGTGCCTAGAACGACCGCCCCAGGGCGAACAGGGCGCCGTTGGGCACGTTGGGCAGCACCCGGGTGCCATAGACCAGGGCGGTGTGGCGCACGGTGAGTTCCGGCCAGGGGCCGAAGGTGGCGCCCAGGCCCTTCAACAGGGCGATGGCCGTGGGGGTGACCGTCTCGCCCCGCGAGTCGATGCCGCGCACCGGCACGCCCCGCAGCATGTCCAGCACCGCCGGCGCCGGGGCCGGCAGCAGGCCGTGGGCGCAGCGCACGGTGCCGTCGCACAGGGGCAGGGGGCCGCAGACCAGGCGCGCCGGGTTCAGGCGGTCGAACAGGGCGCAGGCCAGGCAGGTATCCAGGATGCTGTCCAGCGCGCCCACCTCGTGGAAGGTCACGGCCTCGGGCGGGATGCCGTGGATGCGGCCCTCGGCCTCGGCCAGGATGGTGAAACTGGCCACGGCCAGCCCCTGGGCCCGGGGCGTCAGGGGGCTGGCGGCGATGATGTCGCGCACGTCGGCCAGGGTGCGGTGGCTGTGCTCGTGGGGCAGCGTCACCCGGCAGCCCCAGCCGTTGACGCTGTTGACGGCCCGCTGTTCCAGGGCCACGCAGTCCTCGGGCAGGCCCAGGCCCGTGGCCAGGGCGGCCAGCTCGGCCGTTCCGACGTCCGCCATGCGGGCCAGGCCGGCCAGCAGCATGTCGCCGGACAGCCCGCTGGTGGGGCGGATCACCAGGATGTCGCCGGCCGCTTCCGCCTTGGGATGCGGATGGTCGTGCGGGTGGTCGTGGGAATGGTCGTGATCATGCCCGTGGTCATGGGGATGGTCGTGCCCGGACTCGGTCTTGGGAAAGCGGGTGACGGTCATGACAGCCCCAGGATCCGCACCGCCGCGCAGGCGGCGCCATAGCCGTTGTCGATGTTCAGCACCGGCACGCCGGGGGCGCAGCTGACCAGCATGCTGCGCAGGGCCGCCTCGCCCTGGCCGGCCATGCCGTAGCCCACCGAGGTGGGCACGGCCAGCACGGGCTTGGCCGTCAGCCCGCCCATGACCGAGGCCAGGGCGGCATCCAGGCCGGCGACGACGATCACCACGTCGTGTTCGTTGATCTCTTCCACCCGCTCCAGCAGGCGCCACAGGCCGGCCACGCCGCAGTCCTCGATCACCGTGTTCCTGATGCCCAGGTAGGTGAGAGTGCGGGCGGCTTCCCAGGCCACGGCGCCGTCGGCGGTGCCGGCGGATACCACCGCCACCCGCCGCCCGGCCGCCTGGGCCGGCATCCGTTCGCCCCAGGCGGTGCGGGACAGGGGGTGGTAGTCGATGCCGTCGCGTACCGCGTCCGGCAGGTCGGCCACCACGTCGGCATCCAGGCGGGTGAACAGCACCGGGTGACCGTTGCCGCGGGCGAACTGTTGCAGCAGGTCCAGCACCGTGGCGCGGGCCTTGCCCTGGCAGAACACCGCCTCGGGCAGGCCGATGCGCTCGGCGCGGTCGTAATCGAACACGACGTCCTTCATGGCTATCCGCCCCTACGCTTCGTCGGACCGCAGAAAGGCCGAGCCCCGGCGATAGGCCCGCACCCCGGCGAAGGGGCGGCCGCCCTGGGAACACAGCCGGGCGGCGGTGGCCGCCAGGGCCGCGTGGGCGGCCTCGGCCCCGGCCCCCACCTCGATGACCACGCCGGCGTGGGTGAGGCGGCAGCGCACCGTTTCGGTCGCCGCCAGGTCGTGGCGCAGGGTGCGTTCCATGGCGTCGATGAAGGCCAGGTCGCCGGCCTCGATGCCGATGCCCGTTTCCACCCGGCTGGCCAGGCAGGGCTGGGCCGGCAGTTCGGAAATGTCGTTCAGGCCGTGGTGCCGGGCGATGGCCCGGATGCCCGCCTTGTCGATGCCCGCGGCGACGAAGGGGTGGACGATGCCGCGCTCGGCGGCGGCCTCCAGCCCCGGGCGGTAGTCGCCCAGGTCGTCGGCGTTGGCGCCCGAGGCGATGGGCCCGTCGGTGAGTTCGCGGATGCGGTCGTACAGGTGGGACTTGCAGAAGTAGCAGCGGTTGACCGGGTTGGCGCGGTAGGCCGGGTCGGCGAATTCGCCGGCCTCGATGACGTTCAGGGTCCAGCCTTCCCGGGCCGCGTAGGTCTTCACCCGTTCCGTTGCCAGGGGCGGCACGGCGGGCGAGACCGCGTGGGCCACCCGGACCGGGCGGCCGCCGAAGCGGTGCGCCACGTAGGCCAGGGTCATGCTGTCGATGCCGCCGCTCACGGCGATGGTCAGGCCGTCATGGCGGCGCAGTTCGTCCACCAGGCGGGCCTGCAGGGCCTCGGCCGACGTGTCGGAATAGGGCGGGTCCGGACGGTCAAGCATGGGCGGAGGGGTGGTCATGGCCGTGGCCGTGGTCTTGAGCCACCGCCTTTTCCTTCAGGCGGGCCCGCAGCACGGTGGCGATGCGGGCGGCGATGCCGGCCTTGGTGGAATCACCGCCTTCCAGGCCCTCGACCAGGGCGGCCAGGCCCAGCAGCACCTCGTCGGTGGGGCCGGGCAGGGCGATCACCAGGCTGTCCAGTACCCGGGCCACGCCGATGCGCACGGCGTTCTTGTGCACGTGGCGGCCGACGCCCAGTTCGTAGGTGACGATGGTGGGCGTTTCCGCCGCCTCGTCCACCAGCAGCAGGGCCTCGATGGTGCGGTCCTTGACCTCGGCGCCCACGCCGCCGGTGGTGATGATCAGGCCATAGCCTTCCTCGGCCCGCTCGCGGATGTTGGCCGAGATGTGGAATTCGTCGTCGCGCAGGGGCGATCCCAGGCTGACCGAATAGCCGGCGGCGGTCAGCCGGTCGCGGATGGCCGGGCTGTTGGTGTCCTTCACCTGGCCGTTGTTCAGCTCGGTCCCGGTGGGGAAGACCACCGCCGTCCGGGCCAGCCGGTCGCGCAGGGTGGCGGCCATGCGCGTGGTGTTCCGCACGGCCTCCATGCCCGTTTCGCTGTCGGCGGACACCCAGCTGAGCAGGCCCCGCGATTCGATCCGCGCGTCGCCCCGCAGGCTGACGCCGTCGATGGCCGAAACGGCGTCCAGCAGCGCGCGCTCCTTGCCCACCACGTTGGCGGCGTCCAGCCCCCGGCGCAGGATGTCCAGCACCAGGTTGTCGCCCCGCACGTCGGTGACCAGCAGCTCGCTGCGGTCCAGCCCCAGCACCCGGGCCACGGCATCGGCGATCATCGGCAGGTTGGCGTTTTCCAGCAGGATCCCGGTGATGCTCAGCTCGGTCTTGCCCATCAAATCGAAATCATCCATGACCCGGCAGGTCCTCCCGTTCGGTTTCATAGCCGGTGACCCGGTACGCCATGTCCAGCAGCGCCGCGTCGGCGACGGCGGCGCCCACATCCAGGATGTCCAGGTCCTCGGCCTTCAGCAGGCAGACGTCCCGGGGCCCGATGTCGCCACCGTAGGCCAGCACCACCCGGTCGCGCAGCCCGGCGTCGCGCAGGGTCTGGGCGACCCGGCCCAGGTGGCCCCGGTGGGCCGGGCCCAGGCGCAGAATGGCGGCGCCGGCGGCCGCGGCCGCCCGGGCATCCGCCGCCACGTCGGGGCCGTGGTCCGCCATCTCCATCACCACCGCGATCCCTTCCGACGCCGACAGGGTCGCCAGGCCCTCGGCCCATCCGCCCAACCGCGCCACCTGTTCCCGTTCCACCTCAATATGAGGTCCATCGGCCAGAAAGGAAGAGGCGCCGCCCGATTTCAGGGCCTGGCGGATCGCCCCGTGCAGGGCCGGCGGCTGGTCCCGCCAGGCGGTGCAGACCACCCGGGGCCGGTCGCCGCAGGCATCCACGTAGGCCAGGGCGGCGGTGGCGATACCCGACGGCTTGGCCAGGGTGCCGACCAGGGTCTCGCGGGCCTGGGACACGGCCGCCGGCGGGCCGGAAACCCGGGCCACGGCCTGGCCGGGAAACACGCTTTCCCCTTCGAACCGGACCTGGACGTCCAGGCCCAGGCGCTTGGCCTCGGCCTCGGCGGCGGCGCTGCCGGACAGCACGCCGGCCTCGCGGGCCACCACCACGGCGCTGGCGCGGCCGATGCCGGCCCGCTTCAGCACGTCACCCCAGATCAGCGGGCCGCCGCCGGGCAGATGGACCTGGCATCCGGTGGCGGCCGCCGTCACCTCAGAGCGCCTCGGACGGATCGAAGCCACGCTGGCGCAGCCACTTGGGCATCAGTTCTTCCTCGACCCGGCGGTCGGCCACCGGAGCCTGCTTGATCAGCAGTTCGGCCAGGGATTCGCTGCACGTGATGGCCCCGTAGGCGCCGTCGAAGGCGATCACCTTGTCGGTGCCGGTGATGCGCTTGGCGAAATCCAGGGCGTTGGGCAGGGTGTCCGAGGTGACAACCTTCTTGATCATTTCGATGTTCATGCAGTCCTCGGCCACCAGCTTGGCCATTTCCTGGCCGACCAGGATCATGGGGCAGGCGGTGGCCAATTCCATCTGCGGCACGCCGGTCCAGAAATGATTCATGACCAGGGCCCGGATGGCCGGGTTGACGGCCTTCAGCTTGGGCTGGGTGGGCGGCGGCTGGTACAGGCCGAAGCCCAGGCTGACCGGCACGGCGTCCAGGTCGAACAGGTCCAACTCGGCCTCGGTCAGGTTGCCGAAGGTGGTGCCGCCGCCGACCATGTAGCGGGGCTCGCCGGTGCCGTCCATGACGCAGACGCAGTCCTTGATCTCGTTGTAGAGCTCGCGGATCTTGCCGTAGGACTTGAAGGCCAGCAGGGCCAGCTTGCGGTCGATGGGCATCAGGTCGTTGCCGGCCTCGATGCCCGTCACGCCCTGCGGCGAGGCCGCCATGAAGATGCCGAAGGTGAACTTCTTCTGCACGAAGGGCGATTCATAGATCAGCCGCGGGATCAGGTTGCTGCTGCGCGGGCCGAAGTTCATGTGGTGCACGCAGCGGGTCTCGAACCGGGCATAGGACATGGAGAACGGCTTCATGGTGCGGCTGATCATGCGGTGCATGTCCAGCTCGCGCAGCTCGCCGTGGTGGGCGTGGATGATGAAGTCGGCGTCGTAGATGCGCTTGATGCCCATCAGCGGGCCGATGGGGGTGTCGATCTCGATCCCCTGGTCGATGTAAAGGGCCGGCAGGGCCTTGCCGTTGAACATCTTGTCCAGTTCGTAGTGCTCGATGATCTCTTCCGGCTCCTTCAGGCGGAAGCCGGTGGCGATGCGCAGGCGGACCCGCTCGCAGCCCGTGCGCTGCTCGACCACTTCCTTGATCGTCTTGACCATTTCCCGGTAGGCCCAGCCGCCCATGATCATGAAACCGTACTGCGAGGTCAGGATGTTGACCGTGCTGCGCGGCTTGATCATGTCCATGTTCACGTTGGCCAGGGCGGCCTCGGTGGCCTTGCGGATGGGCGCCAGGTCGTCGCCTTCCACATAGATCGCCTTGGGCACGTCGGGGAACAGCTCCTGCACCGGCAGGGCGACCATGCCCGGCAGGTCGGCGGCCCGCATGGCGGGCAGGCCGGTCGGCGTCTGCGGCCCGTACATGGACTTCCGGATATAGCCCGGATTCGCCTTCTTCAGTTCGGCAACGGAAATGTGCGACATGGTGCGGTTCCTTCCTGACGGAGGCGGTCCCCGGGGCTGGCGAAAGGCAGCGCCGGCGGGAACGGATTGGCGATCAGAACTTCCTGAAGACGTCCTTGTCCTCGTCCAGGAAGTATCCCTCGTAGGTTTCCTTCAGCTCCTCGGGGAATTCCCAAAGGGTCTGGGTGGTGTCGTACCAGCGCCACTTGGGCGGCTTCACCACCTCGATGCCGGCGCCCTTCAGCAGCCGCAGGGACATCATGGTGCAATAGACCGTGCAGCCCGACCGTACGCCGGTCATCAGGGCGATGTCCTCGGGCGTCTTGGCGCCCTGCAGGATGGCGGCCGCGCCCTCGCGGCACCGGGTGGCGGTGCACAGGCACAGCCACTGCATGGGGTGGATGTTCGAATTGCGGCAGATCTCGGCGATCTGGTCCTGGTCGACGCTCTTGTAGTCCACGCCCAGCACCAGGGGTTCGGCCCGCTCTTCCTTGAAGATGGCGTCGTCGGGGCAGATGCCGTGGCAGTTCTGGCACGACACGCAGCGGGCCTTGTTGATGATGGCGATGTTGTCTTCCATGTGGATGGCTTCGGTGGGGCAGACCCAAACGCACTTCTTGCACCCGGTACATGCCGCCGGAATGACCTCGGCCTGGAATTCGATCGTAACCATTCATTCCTCCTGTTGGGTCGCCGCCGGCCGGTCCACGCGGTCCGGTGCCGGGTGCGGCGCGCTTCGCGATCCGGCATGGTGTGGCGGCCGGATCACGGGGCGCGCTGTGTTGGGGCCCGGGGGCTTGGGTTTGTCGGGGCCTTGATTCTGGTTCTTGGGACGGGGCGTCGGCTCGCCGACGCTTGCGCCCGGTTCAATTGCGGCCGATCAGCAGCCCCATGGGATCCACCTGTTCCCTGAGGGCCGCCAGATGTTCCGGCGACGGGCTTTCGGTCGTGCCGATCTGGTCCGGGATCTTCAGCTCGAAACCCGTGTTCTCGATCACCTGGTCCAGGGTAACACCGGGGCTCAGGGATTCCACCTGCATCACCTTGGTTTCCTCGTCGAACCCCAGGATCGCCAGGTTGGTGATGATCTTGTAGGGGCCGGTGCCCGGGGGCAGGCCGGCGGCCTCGCGGGCGCCCGGGCCGTCCAGGTAGCCCGGCGTGGTGATGAAATCCACCTTTTCCACGAACCGGTCCTTCACGTGGGGCGTCATGATCATGGTGCGCCAGCACAGGGCGCCGAAATCGTTGGCGCCGCCGCTGCCGGGGAAGCGCACCTTCGGGTTGCCGTGGTCGCCGATGCAGGTGGTGTTCAGGTTGCCGTACCGGTCGATCTGCGCCCCGCCGATGAAGGTGTAGTCCACCTGCCCGCGGGCGCAGGTATCCATGGTCTCGCCCACGCCGGCGGCCAGCAGGCCCTTGTAGTAGGTGCTGGAATCGGCGATGGAAATGGGCATCAGGGGCAATATGGGGGCGATGCCGCCGGATTCGAACATCACCACCAGGTCCGGCGCGTGGGTTTTCTGCGCCAGCATGGCGGCGGCGCAGGGCGCGCCGGTGCCGATGGCCGCGAAATCGCCGTTCTGCAGGTACCGCGAAGCGGTGCAGATCATCATCTCCATCGGGTTGAAGTCCGCCCCCATGGCTCGTTTCCTCCTTCGGTCGTGGTCCGGCCCCTGGCGAGGGGCGGCCACCACGGTTTTACAGGCGGCTTTCCAGCACGCGCAGTTCGTTCAGTCGCTTCAGGCCGCCGAAGTGCTCGATGAACTCCTCGTGCGACGAGACGTTGTAGATGTGTTCCTCGCACCAGGCGGCGAAGGCCTCGGGGTCCTTCTCGATCTTCAGCTGCTCGAAGAAGAACGGCTCGTCGGAGGCATATTCGTAGGCCATCTGGCAGGGGTAGGCGCCGAACGGCACCTCGATGACCGCATCCACCAGGTAGCCCGGAATGAACGTGGCGTCGGGCTTGGCGCGGATCTCGTCGTTGTGGATCAGGCGCTCGGTGGTGATGACCACGTGCTTGGCGGCCCGCGACATGTCGTAGTCCACGCCGGTCATGCCGCGGATGCGGCAGTTGCCGTAGATGTCGGCCTCGTGCACGTGGATGATGGCCACGTCGATGGTCGCCGCGGGCAGGGCCAGGTACTTCTGGCCGGTGAACGGGCAGTCGACGATCTTGGCCGCCGAATGCACGTAGGTGTCGGAACCCAGCATCATGCGCGACAGGCCATAGGGCACGCCCTGGGCCGCCGCCCGCAGGCGGACGAGGAGGGCATGGTTGGTCCATTCCACCACCTCGACCTCGCCGGATTCCAGCCACCGCCGGGCGTTGGGCGACAGGCCCCGGGCTTCCATGCCGACGATGTAGGAGACATCGACCCGGTCGAAGCACTTGCCGATGGCCAGCAGGTCCGACACGTAGGACGACGTGGTGGCGTACAGCAGCAGGTTCTTGCGGTGCTGGCGCAGGATCTCGTGCATCACGGAGACGGACGTGCGGCTGGTGCTGAACCCGCCGGAGGCGATGGAGCAGCCGTCGGGAATGAACGTCGCCACCGCGTCCTTCAGCGACATGCGCTTGTCGGTGATCTTCTTGGTTTTGCTGGCAAAGAACGCCCTGTGCTTGTCCGGATCCGGGTCCAGGAACAGGCGTCCGATCCCGTCCGCCGAGGCGGGGGTCGCGTATCCAGGGGCGTCGTCTGTCACAACATGTCCTCCACTCGGGGTCTCGTTCCAGGACCTCAGAACCGATTCCGGCGTGCCCCAAGGGGGCTCCGCGCCACGTTTTCGGCTGTTTTCCTTGCCCGCCGGCAACGGCTCGACCAGGGACGGCATCGCCGTTCTCGGTAAAAAAAGACCGGTGGGCCGGTTTTTTTAATTCTAGGAGAAGGGGTCATCGCCGTCAAGAAATCTGGGCCGTCCGGGCCATTTTTCATGGGGCTGAATGGGGCCGTTCTCCTCCGGCGGGTGGCGGTCAGTCCTGGACCGCCGGTTTGGTGGAAAGATGTTCCATCTTGCCTTCCACGCCGCGCCAGTCGTCGGCGTCTTCCGGCACCGCGCCCTTGGCCGTGATGTTTGGCCAGGCGGCCGAGAATTCCCGGTTGAATTCCACCCATTCGGCGCCGGCCGGGTCCGTGTCGGGCAGGATGGCCTCGGCCGGGCATTCCGGTTCGCAGACGCCGCAGTCGATGCATTCGTCGGGGTGGATGACCAGGCAGTTCTCGCCCTCGTAGAAGCAGTCGACGGGGCAGACTTCCACGCAGTCCTGGTACTTGCACTTGATGCAGGCCTCGGTGATCACGAAGGTCATGTTCCGGTTTCCTCTGGTTTGTTCAGATCTGGTTCAGGCTGCGGTCGATCCACGCGGCGGCAAGCCGTTCCGACGCGGCGTTCTGGCCCAGGCGCTGGGCCAGGCTGGCGAAGTCCACCATGTCCAGGGGCTGGTCCTGGTCGAAGCACGAGAACACCACGCGGACGTCGCCCGTTTCCGGGTCCACGTGGCGCTGCAGGCACTGGGCGCAGATCTCCTTCATCATGCATTGCATGGGCGCGTTGATGGACCCGATCCCCGCGTGGCCGGGCTTCAGCAGCGGGGCGATGGGGCCGTGCCGCGCCTTGGTGACGGCGGCCATCATGCGGTCCGAACCGATGGCGATCAGCCGGTCCACAGAGCCCAGGTCCGTCAGGCGCTCGCCCAGGCGCCCCTCGCCATAGGCCACCATGGCCTCGACGATGTTGCCCACGAAGCTGCGGTCCTGTGGCCGACCGGCGGCGAAGGGGTCGCCGGAATCGACGCACCAGACCACCTGGTCGGCCGCCGCCTCGATGTCGGGCACCTTGAAGCGGTCGGCGGCGGACTTGTAGCCGGCGAAGTAGATCACCTTGGACCCGGCGGCCCGGAAGGCGGCGCCGATGGAAAACAGCACGGCGTTGCCCAGCCCGCCGCCGGCCAGCAGCACGGTCTCGCCGCCGGCGATGGTGGTGGGCGTGCCGGTGGGGCCCATCAGCACCACGGGTTCGCCTTCCCGAAGCCGGTCGCACAGGCTGCTCGACCCCCCCATTTCCAGGACGATCAGCCCCACGTGGCCCTGGTCCGGGTCGGTCCAGGCGCCGGTCAGGGCCAGGCCTTCCATGGCCATGACCGTGTCGGCGGTGCGCGCCGCGTGGGCCTCGTAGTTCTGCAGGCGGAAGAACTGACCGGGCTGGAAGTTCGCCGCCGCGCCGGGGGCCTTCACCACCACCTCGACGATGGTCGGGGTCAGCCGGTTCACCGCCACCACCGTGGCCCGCAGGCGCCGGTTCAGGTCGGCCCGCAGGGTCTCCCACGGGGTTTCGTTGCGGGGCAGGCGGTCCATGGCCCGGCGGATGACGGGATAGCCCTGCCTGGCCGAAGCCATGGCCGACACCACGTTGCCGGCATAGGACGGATGCAGGTCGCCGAAGAAGCTGACCCGGCGGTCGTGGTCGCCCACCTGCATCAGCACGAACACGTGCTCGGGCTTGGTGGACCATTCCGGCTGGCGCGGCGTGCCGTCCTCGTCCACGGCCTGGAAGTACTTGCCGTCCAGGGTGATGCCGCCGCGCTCCCGCGACATGGTGGTGTTGGGCACGGTGCCGGCGGCCACCAGGATGGACCGGGCGGGCAGGTCGTGGCGGGCCCCGTCGGCGTCCTGCACCGTCAGCGCCGATGCCGAGCCGTGGTCGTCGATCACCACGGCCACGGGGGTCAGGCGTTCGGCGAACAGGATGCCTTCCTCCATGGCCTTGGTGACTTCTTCGTGGTTGCGGTAGGCGGGACTGTCCACCAGGCGGCGGCGGTAGGCGATGGTGGCGCCGCCCCACTGCTTCAGCAGGTCCAGGAGGCGGGGCGCCTCGCCGGCCGCCGCGGCCCGCGCCCGCTCGGCCCGCAGGGCCCGGGCGTGGGCCAGGAATTCGTCGGCGATGATCCGGTCCTCGCCGCGCCACAGGGCCAGGGCGGCGTCGTTGCCCTTCTCGGCCGCCACGGCCTCGAACCGGCGCAGGAACTTTTCCACCTGGACCGGGTAGTAGGCCAGGGCCTCGGTGCAGGTGTCGATGGCCGTCAGGCCGCCGCCGATGACCACCACCGGCAGGCGCAGCTGCAGGTTGGCCAGGCTGTCGGCCTTGGCCGCGCCGGTGAGCTGCAGGGCCATCAGGAAGTCTGAGGCCTGGCGCACGCCCCGGGCCAGGTTGTTGGGAATGTCCAGGATGGTCGGCTTGCCGGCGCCGGTGGCCAGGGCCACGTGGTCGAAGCCCATGTCCAGGGCCTGTTCCAGGGTCAGGTTGCCGCCAAAGCGCACCCCGCCGAACATCAGGAAGTCGGTTCGCCGTTCAAGCAGAAGGCGAAGGATATCCAGGAAGTTCTTGTTCCAGCGAACAGTAATGCCGTATTCGGCCACCCCGCCGAAGCCGGCCAGGGGGCGTTCATCCAGGGGCCGGCTGAACACGTCGGAGGTTTTCAGCGGCTGGAAGGGCACCCGGTTGCCGGCATCGTCCACGCCGCAAACTTCCGGTGGCAGGGGTTCGATCTTCAGGCCATCGATGGCCGCCACCGCGTGGCCGTCCTGGATCAGGTGATGGGCCAGGGTGTAGCCGGCCGGGCCCAGGCCCACCACCAGCACCTTGCGGCCGCTGGGCGGGGCGGGCAGGGGGCGTTCCAGGTTCATGGGGTTCCAGCGGGTGAGCAGGGAATAGATCTCGAACCCGTAGGGCAGTTCCAGCACGTCGCGCAGCACCCGGGATTCGGCTTCGGGCACGTTCACCGGGTCGCGGTTCTGGTTCTGGTAGACGCAGGCCACCATGCAGTCGTTGCAGATGCGGTGGCCGGTGCCGGCGGCCATGGGGTTGTCCACGGCGACGATGGCCAGGGCCGACAGCACGTGGCCGGCCGTCTTGGCCTCGTGCATCTCGGAGATCTTCTCCTCCAGCGGGCAGCCGGCCATGGCCATGCCCACGGCGTTGACCTTCGTTTCCCCGGTCTTGGGATCCTTCAGGCCCTTGGTGCAGGAATCCCGCCCCTGGTGATGGCACAGGACGCAATAGTTGATGTGGTCCAGGGCCGTGGCCAGGTCGGGCCCGGCATCGGTCAGGCCGAAGCCGTCGCGGTGCCGGATCCGCCCGTCGGCGAACACCAGGGCCGGCACGCCGGCGGTTTCGGTCTGGCAGGCCGGCACCATGGCCAGGGGATCATGCTTGCCCGGGCGCTTGAACAGGATGGTGCGGGAGTGGGGGTTGCGGTCCTCGCGCAGGGCCAGGGCGGCGCACAGCTTCGCCGCCAGGGCCAGGTCGTCGCCGTGGGCCGCCTCGTCGTCCATCCAGGCCAGCACCCGGCGCGAGAAATCCAGCTCGTCGAAGGGGGCGCCGGCGCGGGATTCGTAGTCGGCGGCCAGGGCGTTGGCGTCCAGGGATTCGGCCTCGGCCGGCTTGACGGCCTTCAGGGCCCGGCGCTGGACGAACAGGCGCTTGGCCTGGAACAGCGGCGCCAGGGCATCCTGGGCCGCCTTCAGCTCGGCCACGTCGGCGCGGATGCCGAACAGCTCGGC
>JAGREA010000229.1 GCA_020446745.1 Rhodobacterales bacterium
CCCAACCCCAACGGTCCGGGGCATGGCCCGGGGACAACCCCCGTCCGCTACGGCGGGCGGGGGCCCCCGCGGTGCCCCGCCGGTCCGCGCGGCGGCGACGCCGGAACCGTGGCGGCCGGAAACACCCCAACCCACCATGAAAGGAGACAACCATGTCGACCAGTGTCGACAAGTCCTTTGTCGAGCATTTTCAGGCGGACGTTCACCTGCAGTACCAGCAGATGGGCTCCAAGCTGCGCAACACGGTGCGCGCCAAGAACAACATCGTCGGCGCCACCACCTGGTTCCAGAAGGTCGGCCAGGGTACGGCCGGCACCAAGGCCCGTCACGGCAAGGTGCCGGTGATGGACATCGATCACGAGAAGATCGAATGCGCCCTCGCCGACTTCTACGCCGGCGACTGGGTGGACAGCCTGGACGAACTGAAGTCCAACCAGGACGAAAAGGCCGTGGTCGCCAAGGCCGGCGCCTACGCCCTGGGCCGCAAGACGGACGAGATGATCATCGACGCCCTGAACGAATCCACGGGCGCGCAGGTGGTCGACGGATCCGCCGGTGCCCTGGACAAGGCGGCCGTGCTGTCGGCCTTCGAGAAGCTGGGCACCGCCAACGTGCCCGACGATGGCCAGCGCTTCGCCATCGTCAGCTGGAAGCAGTGGTCCAACCTGCTGGCGGTCGACGAGTTCGCCAAGTCCGACTACATCGGCGACGACGACCTGCCGTGGAAGGGCACCCAGGCCAAGAAGTGGCTGGGCACCCTGTGGATGCCGCATTCCGGCCTGCCGGTCACGGCCGGCGGCGTGCGCACCGCCTTCTGGTACCACAAGACGGCCGTGGGCCACGCCATCGGCAAGGGCATCACGTCCGACGTCACCTGGCACGGCGACCGCGCGGCCTTCTTCATCAACAACATGATGAGCCAGGGCGCCTGCCTGGTGGACGCCAAGGGCGTCGTCGCCATCCAGTCCCTGGAATCGTAAGGAGGAAACCATGGCCTTCGAGTCCAAGAACCTGAGCGTGCTGGCCTATGCCAACGGCTTCACCCTGTGGCACTACACCAGCACCGATACCGCCGCCGTGATCGACAGCGAGGACTACTTCGCCGACGCCGGCCACATGCTGCGGGCCGGCGACATGATCATGGCCAACGTGGCCTCGGGCGGCGCCGGCATCTACCTGGTCTCCACCAGCGACGGCACCACCGTCGATGTGGACGACCTGACCGCCGTGGGCGGCACCGATACCGACTGATCGGTACGGTTCTCCCACACCCCCTCTGCCTGGCCCCGCGGACCAACCGTCCGCGGGGCCTTTTTCGTATCACCCCCTTTTCCATGAGGCTCCCATGGCACTCAGCCGCATCGCCCTGTGCTCGCGCGGGCTGCTCAAGCTCGGCGCCGGCACCATCACCTCGTTCGACGAAGGCACCGCCGAGGCCGAGGTGGCCGCCAACCTGTATCCCTCGGTCCGCGACGCCCTGCTGTCGTCCCACCCCTGGAGTTTCGCCACCGCCCAGGAAAGCCTGGCGCGCCTGGCCGACGACCCGGTGGCGGACCACGCCCACGCCTTCGCCCTGCCGGCCGGGTTCCTGCGGGTCCTGTCGGCCGGCGCCGACGGGCGCGGGCGGGGCATCGACTACCGCATCGCCGGGCGCAACCTGCTGACCGACGCCGAGCAGGTGGTGCTGACCTACATCTACCGGCCCGACGAAAGCGCCTTCCCGCCGTTCTTCGACCAGGCCCTGATCGCCCGCCTGGCGGCCGAGTTCTGCATCCCCATGACCGACAGCACCAGCCGGTCCGAGGTGCTGCACCGCCTGGCCGAAAGCGAGTTCCGGCGGGCCAAGCTGATCGACGCCCAGCAGGACACGCCCGGGCGCATCGAGGACTTCTCGCTGGTGGAGGTGCGCTCCTGATGGCCCACGTCCGCGCGACCAAGACCAACTTCACCGCCGGCGAGGTCTCGCCCTGGCTGGCCGGGCGGGCCGACCTGCGCGCCTTCGAGAACGGCGCCGGGCGCCTGCGCAACGTGTTCATCCACCCGGGCGGCGGTCTCAGCCGCCGCGACGGCCTGCGCCACGTGGATACCGCCCGGGGCGACGGCCGCCTGGTGGCCTTCGAGTTCAACACCGAGCAGGTGTACCTGCTGGCGTTCACCGACGGCTTCGTGGACATCCTGGCCGACGACGCCCTGGTGGACACCGTCGCCACTCCCTGGACCACGGCCCAGATCGGCCAGGTGGTGTGGACTCAAAGCGCCGATACCCTGCTGGTGGTCCACCCCGACGTGCCGCCCAAGCGCCTGACCCGCAACGCCGGCGGCACCTGGCTGCTGGAGGACTGGTCGTTCCATGAAAAGGACGGCCGCGTCTACCAGCCCCACCACAAGTTCGCCGACGACGACGTGACCCTGCAGCCCAGCGCCACCACGGGCACGGTGACCCTCACCGCCTCGGCCGACCACTTCACGGCCGACCACGTGGGCGGTCGCATGCGCCTGCAGGACAAGGAGGTGGAGATCACCGCCGTCACCAACGCCACCACGGCCACGGCCCTGGTGAAGGAGACCCTGGTGGACACCACCGCCTCGGCGGACTGGGAGGAACAGGCCCTTTCGGCCGTGCGCGGCTGGCCCACCTCTGTGTGCTTCCACCAGGACCGGTTGGTCATCGGCGGCTCGCGGGACCTGCCCAACCGCCTGTGGCTTTCGAAGTCGGCGGACCTGTTCAACTTCGACCTGGGCGAGGGACTGGACGACGAATCCATCGAGTTCGCCATCCTGTCGGACCAGGTGAACGCCATCCGCGCCGTGTTCTCGGGCCGCCATTTGCAGGTGTTCACCTCGGGCGCCGAATGGATGGTCAGCGGGGCGCCCCTGACGCCCGTGAACCTGCAGCTCAACCGCCAGACCCGCATCGGCTCGCCGGTGGACCGGTCCGTGCCGCCGCGCGACGTGGACGGGGCGACGCTGTTCGTATCGCGGGGCGGCACCGAGCTGCGCGAATTCCTGTTCGCCGACGTGGAGCAGGCCTACCAGGCCAGCGACCTGGCCATGCTGGCCCAGCATCTGGTCGTCGACCCCCGCGACCAGGACTACGACAACAGGCGGCGCCTGTTCCACCTGGTCATGGCCGACGGCTCGCTGGCCACCCTGACCGTGTTCCGGGCCGAAAAGGTGACCGCCTGGACCCGCCAGGAAACGGATGGCGTGTTCCGTTCCGTCTGCGTGGCCGGCGGCGACACCTATGTGCTGACCGAACGCAACGGCGCCCACGCCATCGAACGGTTCGACCCGGACCTGGACGTGGACGCGGGCATGACCGGCACCACCGACACCCCGGCCGACACCTGGACGGGCCTGGACCACCTGGAAGGCCGCACCGTGAAGGTGGTGGCCGACGGGGCCGTGCAGGCCGACGCCGCCGTGTCCGGCGGGGCCGTCACCCTGGACAAGACCGCCGGCGCCGTGCAGGCGGGCCTGGCCTTCACCCACGAGGTGGAACCCCTGCCGCCGGCCGTGCCCGGCGACGGCGGGGCGGCCATGGGCCTGCGCCTGCGGCCCATTTCCGTGACGCTGCGCCTGCGCGAAACCACGGCCCTGTTCCTGGACGTGGGCCGGGGCCTTTCCCAGGTGCCGTTCAAGCGGTTCGGCGCCGACCTGCTGGATGCCCCGCCGCCCACCTTCACCGGCGACCGCAAGGTGCGCGCCTTTGGTTGGCGCGAGGGCGGCACCGACCCCCTGTGGCGCATCCGCCAGGACACGCCGCTTCCCTTCCACCTTCTGTCCGTCGTGTCGGAAGTCGGCGTCAACGGCTGACGGCGGCACGCCCCCATTAAGAAAGGAGAACAGACATGTCAGGCATGGAAGCCTTTGCCTTCACCACGCTGGCCAAGGGCGTCGACCTGATCCAGTCCCAGCGCGCCGCCAAGGCCCAGCAGGCAGCCGAAGCCACGGCGGCGCGCAACCGCATCGCCCAGATCAACCAGGCCCGGGCCATCGAGGAAAAGCGCCGCGGCGAGCAGCTTCGGCGCGATCAGGCCACCGCCCGGGCCCAGTTCGGCGCCCGGGGCCTGTCGTCGGCCAGCGGATCGGCCGGGGCTGTCCTGCAGGACCTGGTGAACGACAGCCTGGAGGCCCGGCGGGACGCCCAGACCCAGGATGCCCTGCAGTTCCAGGGCATCACCGACTCCCTGGCCGCCAGCCGCCAGCAGTCCCTGCTGGAGCAGTCCCGCGCCGCCACCCGGTTCTTCTTCGACCGGTTTTCCAGTGGACTGGGCGCCTACAAGAAGGCCCAGGAGGAGAAGCAGCCGGTGATTGCCGCACCGGCACCCACGCCGACCATCCCCAAGACGTGGCCCGGCTCCATCCTGGTATGACCGTTAACCGCGAGGATCCGGCGCCCGACCTGGGCGCGCCGGGACGGCGCCTGCGCCGCAGCCTGCCCAAATGGCTGCGGCGCTTCATCGAGTCCTACGACCGCTTCACCGACGGCGACCCGCCCGAGGACGCCAAGGACTTTTCCGCCCACCACACGGCCGGCAAGGCCGCCCTGGCCCACCTGGAGCAGCTCATCCGCCTGGCCCGGGACCTGGGCTCCGGTCCCCCGCCCGCCGAGGCCACCACGCCCGACGATCCCGTGGCCCGCGCCCGCGCCGCCCTGGCGGCCCGCCGGCCCATCGAGGACGACATCGAACCAGACGACAGGAACGACACACCATGACCCACATCCAGATCGGCGACACCACTCCCCGCCGGCAGTTCGACGCCGACGGGGAACAGCTCGCCTTCGATTTCACCTTCCCCATCTTCCAGGACGACGACCTGGACGTGTACGTGGACCAGGCCCAGATGGTCCTGGATACCGACTATTCGGTAACGGGTGCCGGGGAAAGCGCTGGTGGCACGGTGACCTTCTTCACCGCGCCGGCGAACAACACTACCGTCACCCTGGTGCGGCGCCTGGCCATCCAGCGCACGACGGACTTCCAGGAAAGCGGCGAGCTGCGTTCCAAGGTGCTGAACGACGAGCTGGACTACCAGACGGCGGCGTTGCAGCAGGTGGCCGACGATGCCTCGCGCGGCGTACGCCTGCACGAGACCGACGCCGCCACCGACATGGTGCTGCCGGCCAAGGCCGACCGGGCCGACCGGACCCTGGGGTTCGACGCAAACGGTGCCCCCGTCGCCGGGCCCAGCGTGTCCGAG
>JAGREA010000230.1 GCA_020446745.1 Rhodobacterales bacterium
CACGGCGCCCAGCAGGGCGTACAGGAACACCAGGGTGGTGGCCGAGCGCAGGAACAGGTTGGGCAGGGGTGCCAGGGCGGCCAGGGCGGCCGCGGCGGGGGGCGCCGGCCTGGATCGGGTGTCGGGCCCCGCCCAGGTCGTTCCGGTCAGGGTGTCGAAGGTGGCGCTGTCCAGCCACAGGCCGCCGCCCTCGGGGGCCAGGTCCACGGCCGTGCCGTCGGTCAACCGGGCCCGCACCAGGGGTTCGCCGGTGCGCGGCGAGGCCCGGCCGCTGGGCATTCCCCCTTCCGGCTTCCGGCCCAGCCACGGGTTGCGGGTGACCAGCAGAAGCTCACCCTTGTCCAGCCAAACGCCGCCGCATTTGGGGCAGCGGTCGATCTGCGCCCGGCCGTCGAACGGCGTGGGCACCAGCAGGGGCGTGGTGCAGGCAGGGCAGCGCATGGTCCGGGTCCCCCCGTTCAGGACGGGCGCAAGTCTACCATGCGTGCGCACCCATCGCGAGCAGACCCGGACAAACGAAAACGCCCGGAGCGGGGCTCCGGGCGTTTGGTCTTGGCGCTGGTGCGGCGCGGGCTATTCGCGATTGCCGAACAGGCGCAGCAGCATCAGGAACAGGTTGATGAAGTCCAGGTACAGGGTCGTGGCGCCCATGATGGCCTTCTTGGTCATCACCTCGCCGCCGTCGGCCTCGTAGTACAGCGACTTGATGCGCTGCGTGTCATAGGCCGTCAGGCCGGTGAAGATCAGCACGCCCACCACCGAGATCACGAACTGCAGGGCCGAGCTGGCCATGAAGATGTTGACCACGCTGGCGATGATGATGCCGATCAGGCCCATCATCAGGAACGAGCCGAAGCCCGAAAGGTCGCGCTTGGTGGTGTAGCCGTACAGGCTCATGCCCAGGAAGGTGCCGGCCGTGATGAAGAACACCCGCGCGATGCTGGACCCGGTGTAGGTCAGGAAGATCGTCGACAGGGACACGCCCATGGCCGCCGCGAAGGCCCAGAACACCATCTGCAGGGTGCTGGCGCTCATGCGGTTCAGGCCCATGTTCATCACCAGGATGAAGGCCAGGGGGGCGAACATGAAGATCCAGGCCAGCATGGTCGGCGCATAGCCGCCGCCGGCCTGGGGCGCGTACATCAGGTTCAGCAGCGCCGGCGTGGAATAGACCAGGTAGGCGATCACGCCCGTGAGCGCCAGGCCGGAGCCCATGTAGTTGTAGACCTTCAGCATGTACTGCCGCAGGCCGACGTCGATGCCGGCCGCGTGGGCCTGGTCCGTCGTCATGGTGCCGGTCCGCAGTTCATACCGGCTGTCGGGTCGCAACGCCATGGGTGTCCTCGTCTCGTCCAGTGGATGGGTGCATCGTTCGATGCATGTTTCGTGGCTAATATGGCACGGACGGGCGGGAAATCAAGGCGAGTCGGGCCCGGGTGCCGTCAACAACCGCATGATATCCGTCACATTTTCGCCATCATTCATTGCGCAGCAGGGGCGCCGCCTTGCGCCCCAGGGCCCGCCAGGTGCCGAAGAAGCCCACCGCCACGGTGACCAGCACGCACACGGCCACGGTGCCCGCCACCGTGCCCGGCAGGAACACCCAGTCCATGCGCATCAGGAACCGCACCACGGCCCAGGCCGTCACGCTGCCCACCAGCGCGGCGATCAGCCCCGTCACCAGGCCCAGCACCCCGTATTCCAGCAGGAAGGCGCCCATGACCACGCCCCGGGTGGCGCCCAGCACCTTGAACACCACGGCGTCGTAGATGCGCCGGCGGTAGCCGGCGGCGATGGTGCCGGCCAGCACCAGGGCCCCGGCGGCGATGGTCAGCAGCGAGGTGCCCCGCACCGCCGCGCCGATGCCGGAAATGATGGTCGCCGCGGCGGCCAGGGCGTCGCGCACGCGGATGGACGACACGTTGGCGAAGCGGTCGGTGACGGCCTTTTCCACCGCGTCCTCGGCCGCCGGGGGCGCCTTCACGGCGGCCACGTGGCTGTGGGGCGCCCCTTCCAGGGTGCCGGGGGCGAAGATGATGGCGAAATCGAACCGCAGGGACCGCCAGTTGATCTCGCGCAGGCTGGCGATGGTGGCCGTGAACTCGCGGCCCAGGATGTTCAGGGTCAGGGTGTCGCCCACCCCCACGCCGAAGCCCCGGGCCAGGTTGGCGTCGAACGAGATCAGGGGCGGGCCCTTGTAGTCCGAAGGCCACCATTCGCCGGCCACGATGCGGCTGCCCCGGGCCGGCTGGGCGGCATAGGTCAGGGCCCGGTCGCCGCGCACGGCCCATTCGGCGTCGGGCGAGATGGTCCGCTCGGCCACCGGCACGCCGTCGATCTTGACGATGCGTCCGCGCAGGCTGGGCACCCGCTGCAGGTCCTCGGTGCCCGGCACGTCGGTCACGGCGGTGTCGAAGGCCGCCACCTGGTCGGGCTGGATGTCGATGAAGAAGAAGGCCGGCGCCTTGTCGGGCAGGGTTTCCTCCACCTGGGCGTTCAGGTTGCCCTCGATCAGCGCCACGGCCACCAGCACCGCCAGCCCCGTGCCCAGCGACAGCACCACCCCCGCCGTGGCGGCGCCCGGGCGGTGCAGGGCGGTGAGGGCCAGGCGGGCCTCGGCCCGGCGCGGGCGCGGCAGGCGCTTGGCCAGGGCCATCAGGGCCCAGGCCCCCAGGCGCAGCACCAGCAGGGTGGCCGCCGTGCCGCCGACGAACCAGGCGGCGAAGTAGCGGTCCGTGGCGGTGATGAAGGTCAGGGCCGCCAGCACGGCGATGCCCGCCGCCATGCCCAGCCACACATCGCGGCCCGGCCGGGCCCGGGGCGGCGCCGTCAGGTGGCGGAACAGGCCCGCCGCCGGCACCTCGCGGGCCTGGCCCAGGGGCCACAGGGCGAAGGTCACCGCCGTCACCACGCCGAACAGGGCGGCGGTGAACAGGGGCCAGGGATAGAAGCCGGTGACCGGCGCCACGGGCAGCGTGTCGCCGATGGCCGCCAGCACGGCCGAGGGCAGGGCCGCCCCGGTCGCCAGGCCGATCAGGATGCCCACCAGGCCCAGGCCCAGCACCTGCAGCAGGTAGGCCCGGAACACCAGGTCGGTGGGCGCGCCCAGGCATTTCAGGGTGGCGATGGTGGTGGTCTTGCCGTCCAGGTAGCTGCGCACGGCGTTGCCCACGCCCATGCCGCCCACCAGCAGGGCGGTCAGGCCGACGAAGGTCAGGAACAGGGTCATGCGCTCGACGAACCGGCGCACCCCGGGGGCGGCGTCGTCCACGCCGCGCACCCGCCAGCCGGCCTTGGGGAAGGTGGCTTCCACCCGCTTCATCCAGGCGGCGCCGCCTTCGGCCGGGCCCACCAGCACCCGGTAGTGGTAGCGCACCTGGCTGCCGGGGCGCACCAGGTCCGTTTCCGGCAGGGCGGCGGCGGCCACCATCAGGCGCGGTCCGAAGCTGACCATGCTGGCCACCCGGTCGGGCTCCTTCACCACCGTGGCGCGGACCCGCACGGTGGCCTCGCCCAGACTCAGGGTGTCGCCCACGGCCAGGCCCAGGCGCTTCATCAGGCCCGGGTCCGCCACCGCGCCCCAGGCGCCGTCGGCATCCCGCGCCAGGGCGTCGGGCACGGCCAGGGGCGGGTCGGTGGCCAGGGCGCCGACCAGGGGATAGGCGCCGTCCACGGCCTTCAGTTCCACCAGGGCCTGGCCCGGGTGGCCGGGGCGGGGATCGCCGGGGGTGCGGGCCATGGCGCGCATTTCCGCCACCGTCGAAAGGGCCCGGGCGTTGTCGGCCAGCCAGGCCCGCTGGTCGTCGGTGGCCGGGCGCTGCACCAGGCGCAGGTCCACGTCGCCGCCCAGCAGGCGCTTGGCGTCGGCCCGCAGGCCGGCGACGATGGACTCGCTCACCGTGCCCACGGCGGCAATGGCCCCCACCCCCAGGGCCAGGCAGGCCAGGAAGATGCGGAACCCCGCCAGGCCGCCGCGCAGTTCGCGCCGGGCGATGGTCAGGGCCAGGGAGAAATTGCTGGAGAAATTGCTCATGATCCGGCGGCCGCGGCCATGCTGTCGGGCCGGGCCGAATCGCCGACGATGCGGCCGTCGGCGATGTGCAGCTCGCGGCCGCAGCGCCGGGCCACGTCGGGCTCGTGGGTGACCAGCACCAGGGTGGTGCCCACCCGGTCGTGCATGTCGAACAGCAGGTCCATCACCGCCTGGCCCGTGGCGCCGTCCAGGTTGCCGGTGGGTTCGTCGGCCAGCAGCACCGTGGGTTCCACCACGAAGGCCCGGGCCAGGGCCACGCGCTGCTGCTCGCCGCCGGAAAGCTGGCCCGGATAGTGGCCCAGGCGGTGGCCCAGGCCCACG
>JAGREA010000231.1 GCA_020446745.1 Rhodobacterales bacterium
AGTCCCGCCCCACCCAAAAAGGAGAACCAAGCCATGCCCGCCCTCGTCAAACCCGTGGAGTACGAAGACGCCAGCCCCGAGGTGAAGGCCGTGTACGACGATTTCATGGTCAAGCGGGGCATCGACTTCGTGCCCAACTTCTGGAAGGCCATCGCCCACGACCCCAAGACCCTGCGCCGCACCTGGGAAACCCTGCAGGAAGTCATGGCCCCCGGCGCCCTGGACCCCATGTTCAAGGAAATGATCGCCGTGGCCGTGTCGGTGACCAACGGCTGCGAATACTGCATCCGCTCGCACACCCTGCAGGCCCGCAAGGCCGGCATGACCGACGCCATGCTGGGCGAGCTGATGGCCGTGATCGGCATGTTCAACGAAACCAACCGCCTGGTGAACGGCTACCTGGTGGAACCCGACGACTTCATGCTGGCCGAATAGCCCGCCCCGTCAGGGCCCCGTCGCGGGCCACCAGCACGGTGCCCTCGTCCAGGGGGCGCCAGGGTTCGCCGGTCAGGGGCACGCTGGCGAACAGGGTGACCAGCTGCCCGCCGCCGGAAAGGTCCAGGCCCTGGGCGTGCGGGTGCACCACTTCCTCGCCGTCGGCGCCCACGTCGCAGCGCCGTTCCAGCATGTGCAGGCCCGGCGGCCGAACGGTGCCGTCGGCCTGCTTGCGCTTGTGGGCGTGGACGAACAGGGCGTCGCCATCGGCATAGATCATGTTGGCCACCCCGGCCGCCCGCATGTCGGCGGCGAAGGCGGCGAACACGTCGCGCCGCGCCGCCAGCGACGGCGCGCCGCCGCCGTCGGTCTTGGCCCGCCACAGGGGCGCCAGGCGGGCCAGCAGCAGGCAGAAGGCCCGTTCCGAATCCGTGTCGCCCACCGGGTGGTGGGCCGCCCCGGGCGGCAGGGCCAGGGCGGCCACGTCCAGGTCCCCGTTGTGGATGAAGGCGTGCATGCGCCCGCCCAGCTCGCGCCGGTAGGGCTGCGTGTTGGCCAGGCGCACCCGGCCCTGGGTGGCCTTGCGGATGTGCGACAGCACCAGGTCGCCGCGCAGGCGCTGGGCCGCCGTGAAGGCCACCCAGGGGCTGTCGTGGGCCGGGCGGGGGTCGCGGATCAGGTTCAGGTCCGGCCCGTCGTAGAAGGCGATGCCCCAGCCGTCGGTGTTGTCGGCCGTGGCCCCGCCGTGGCGGGCGAATTCGGCCAGCGACAGGGTGACGGTGGTGGGGGCCAGGGACGACAGGGCGAACAGTTCACACATGGCGGCGCGGGAATGATTGCGGCGTTGGCGGGCCCCCCGAGTGTACGCCCCGGCGCCGGCGGATCAAGCGGGCCGGAAAAACCGCGCCCAGCCTGTTGATGCATCCATATCCCCGCCATACACTCTTTTCCGAATCGTTGATGCATCCACCACGGCCGGAGCGGCACCATGCCGGGCAAGCGCGACGCCGCCTATTGGCGGGACCGGCTGGAGCGGGAACACCCCGAGCACTTCCGCCGCCTGCTAGCGGGCGGTTATCCCAGCGTGCGAGCGGCGGCCATCGAGGCCGGGCTGATCCGCGAGCGCACGCCCATGATGGACCTGCAGCGGGCCTG
>JAGREA010000232.1 GCA_020446745.1 Rhodobacterales bacterium
AAAAAAAAAACTACGGCGCGCCGTAGCCCTCGACTCCCACGTTGCCGCAGGCCGACAGGACCAGCAGGACGAAAGGGATCAGTCCGCGCAGGTCCCGGGAGGTCACGACCAGTCCACCTCCATGGCCGAGGTGTCCACTTTCTCCAGGCGTCCCATGCCCCGGGCCGCCTCGCCCATGGCCGCGACGAAGGGCTTCATGCGCAGGTCCGACTTGATGATGTGCCCGATCAGCCATTCGCGCAGCAGCAGCGCCGTCTCGTTGGACAGGCGCGGCAGGTCGCGCAGCTCGCAGCCGCGGGCCTTGGCGATGACCCCCTCCAGCTGGCGGATCAGGTCCGCGTGCTCGCGCCGGTGGGAGTCCAGGAACCTGTAGCCGCTGACCCGCTGCAGGTGCTCCTCGCGCTCGAAGTGGATCTTGGTGTAGAGGCGCAGCGACATGAGGATTTCCAGGGCCTGGGACACGTCGTCAAAGTTCTCCGACAGGGCCTCGAACCGGTTGACGATGTCTATGAGGTGTCTGTGGTCGGCGTCGATCACGTCGTTGTCGATGGATAGCTGTTCCCGCCATTCGATCGCCATCTGTTATGAGTCCTTTTTTATCAATTATTTGCAGGCCGTTTCGCAGAAAACGGTTCGTCCACTGGCGAGTCTAGGGGGAAAATACCAAAAAAAGCTTATCAAGCGGATTCACCGTCCCAGGGGTCTCCCAGGGGTTTCCCAGGGGTCGGCCGGTCAGGCCAGGCCCGGCACCATGGGCACGAAGCGGACCGGGCCCAGATCCTCGGCCTCGCCACCGTCGTCGGTGCGGCGCACGCGGACCAGGCGCTGCTCGGCCCCGTCGGCGCCGATGGGCGCCACCAGGATGCCGCCCACCGCCAACTGCTCGACCAGGGTCACGGGCACCTGGGGCGCGGCGGCGGTGATGATGACCCGGTCGAAGGGCGCCTGCTCGGGCCAGCCGGCATAGCCGTCGCCGGCGATGGCGGTGATGTTGGTCAGGCGCAGCTCGGCGAAGCGCCGCTCGGCGATCTCCAGCAGCGGCCTGTGGCGCTCGATGGTGTAGAGCCGCCGGCACAGGCCGGCCAGGATCGCCGCCTGGTAGCCTGACCCGGTGCCGATCTCCAGCACCTTCATGCGCTCCCCCACGCTGAGCGCCTCGCTCATGCGCGCCACCACGCTGGGCGCGCTGATGGTCTGGTGGTGGCCGATGGGCAGGGTGCGGTCCATGTAGGCCTGGTCGTGGAACGGCTCGGGGATGAAGGCCTGGCGCGGCACCCGCTCGATGGCGGCCAGGACCCTCGTGTCGGTGATGCCCTTTCGCCGCAATTCCAGCAGAAGCCGGATCTTGCGCGAATGGGGCGTTGTCACGACAGCGCCTCGCGCAGGGTCTTCAGGCTCCCCCTGTGGGTCAGGCTGACGCTGAGCGGCGTCACCGATATGGCCCCCTGGCGGATGGCTTCCAGGTCCGTGCCCCTGGGGAAGCTCTTCTCGTCGCGGTAGCCGCCGAACCAGTAGTAGGGCTGGCCGCGGGGATCCCTGCCCGCCACCAGTTCGCCGCCCAGCTTGCGCCGCCCATGGCGGCAGGCCTCGATGCCCGTAACCTTGTCCGCCGCGGTGTCGGGGAAGTTCACGTTCATCAGCACCCCGGGCGGCCATTGCAGGCCCATCAGGCGGTTCAGCACCTCGGGCAGCCAGGTCTCGGCCACGGACCAGGGGGTGCGGGTGCGGTCGTCGTTGACCTGGCTGGTGGCGACGGACGGGATGCCCAGCAGGGTCCCTTCCATGGCCGCGGCGATGGTGCCGGAATAGGTCACGTCCTCGCCCAGGTTGCCGCCCCGGTTGACCCCCGACACGACCAGGTCCGGGCGCTTGTCCTTCATGACCTCCTTGACGGCCATGAGGATCGAATCCGTGGGCGTGCCGTCGACGGCGTAGCGCCGCCCCTTCAGGTGGCGGATGCGCAGCGGCCGGCGCAGGGTCAGGGAATGGCTGGCCGCGCTCTGCTCGGTCTCGGGCGCCACGACCCAGACCTCGCCGGCCAGCTTGGTCATCACCTTTTCCAGAACCGCCAGGCCGGGGGCGTGGACACCGTCGTCGTTGGACAGCAGCACCCGGCACTCGGCCAGGGGCCGATCAAGCACCGTCACGGGAAGCCTCCAGCGGTCGGATGACCTCCAGCCCGCCCATGTAGGGCTGCAGCACCTCGGGCACCAGGACCGACCCGTCGGCCTGCTGGTAGTTTTCCATCACCGCCACCAGGGCCCGGCCCACGGCCACGCCCGAACCGTTCAGGGTGTGCACGAAGCGGGTGCCCTTGTCGTCGCCGCCGGGGCGGTAGCGGGCCTTCATGCGCCGGGCCTGGAAGTCGCCGCAGTTGGAGATGGAGGAAATCTCCCGATAGGCGTCCTGGCCCGGCAGCCAGACCTCGATGTCATAGGTCTTGCGGGCGGAAAAGCCGGTGTCGCCGCTGCACAGGGTGACCACCCGGTAGGGCAGCCCCAGGGCCCGCAGGATGGCCTCGGCGCACGACGTCATGCGTTCGTGCTCCAGGGCCGAGGTTTCGGGCGTGGTCACGCAGACCATTTCCACCTTGGTGAACTGGTGCTGGCGGATCATGCCGCGGGTGTCCTTGCCGGCCGAGCCGGCCTCGCGCCGGAAGCACCAGGTCATGGCCGCCAGGCGCTGGGGCAGGCCGGCGGCCTCGTGGATCTCGTCGCGGGCCAGGTTGGTCAGCGGCACCTCGGCCGTGGGGATCAGCCACATGTCGTCGGTGGTCTTGTACTGGTCTTCCTCGAACTTGGGCAGCTGGCCGGTGCCGAACATGGTTTCCCGCAGCACCAGGGCCGGCGGGTTGACCTCGGTGAAGCCGAAGCTGCCGCTCAGCATGTCCAGGAAGAACGACGCCAGGGCCCGCTCCAGCCGGGCCAGGGCGCCCTTCAGCACGACGAACCGGGCGCCGGAGATCTTGGCCGCGCCGGCGAAGTCCATCAGCCCCAGACCCTCGCCCAGGTCCACGTGGTCGCGCGGCGTGAAATCGAACCGGGTAGGCTCGGCGAACACGCGGACTTCCACATTGCCGCTTTCGTCGGCCCCGTCGGGCACGTCGTCGGCCAGGATGTTGGGGATGGCGGCCAGGGCGTCGTCCAGGTCGGCGGCGGCGGCCTTGGCCTCCTCCTCGGCCCGGGCCTGGTCTTCCTTGGACTGCGACACCTGGGCGATCACATCCGCCGCGTCGCCGCCCTGGGCCTTGATCTTGCCGATTTCCTTGGCCAGGGCGTTGCGGGCCGCCTGGATCTCCTGGGCCCGGGTCTGGCCGTCGCGCCGGACCTTGTCCAGGGCCGCCAGGTCGGCGGCCCGGGGCGCCAGGCCGCGCCGCGCCAGGGCGGCGTCAAAGGCGTCGGGGTTGTCGCGGATCCATTTGATGTCGTGCATGGCGGTCACGGTCCGGCTGGTGGTGCGGGAAGGGATCGCAGGGTTTATAGGCCCTGCCGGAATCGCCGTCCACTCCCGTCCGCCACCCGGGCCGTTCAGGGCCTGGTCAGGGCCTGGTCAGGGCCCGGTCACAGGGTCAGGGTCACCTCGACCACCGGCTCGCCGGGCAGGTTGCGGGTCTTGAAGCCCATGCTCTTGACCAGTTCCAGCATGCGCCGGTTTTCGGCCAGCACCTGCCCCACCACGGTGCGGGTGCCGCGCGACCGGCAGTAGCCGACCATCTTGTCCAGCAGCTTCCAGCCCAGCTTCTGGCCCTTCAGGTCGGACCGCACGACGATGGCGTATTCGGCCCGTTCGTTGTCGGGGTCGGTGATGGTGCGGACCACGCCCAGGGTTTCGTAGCCGTCGCCGTCCTCGCGCTCGGCCGAGGCGATGAAGGCCATCTCCCGGTCGTAGTCGATTTGCGTCAGCCGGGCCATTTCCGAATGGGGCAGCTCGCCCACCAGGCCGAAGAAGCGGAAGCGGATGTCTTCCGGCGTCAGCTTGGACAGGAACTCGTAGTGCTGGGGCTCGTCCTCGGGGCGGATGGGCCGCAGGATGGTCTGCCGGCCGGACCGCAGCTTGAACTTCTCCTCCAGCTCCTTGGGATAGGGCCGGATGGCCAGGCGCCCCACCCCGTCGCTGGCCGACTTCAGGCCGATGCGGGCGTCCACGGCCAGCACGCCCTGTTCGTCGGCGAACAGGGGGTTGATGTCCAGTTCCGCCACCTCGGGGATGTCGACCACCAGCTGGGACACCCGCACCAGGGTCTGGCGCAGGGCTTCCATGTCCACCGGCGCGCGGTCGCGATAGCCCTTCAGCAGGCGGTAGATGCGGGTGCGGCGGATCAGCTCGCGGGCCAGGCTCATGTTCAGGGGCGGCAGGGCCACGGCCCGGTCGGCGATCACCTCCACCGCCGTGCCGCCCTGGCCGAACAGGATCACCGGGCCGAAGATGGGGTCGGTGGCAACGCCGATGATCACCTCGTGGGCGCCGGGGCGCTGCACCATCTTCTGCACGCTGAAGCCCTGCACGTGGGCGTCGGGGCGCAGCTCGTGCACTGCCGACAGCATGGATTCGGCGGCCGACTTGACGGCGCCGGGGGTATCCAGGAACAGGTCCACGCCACCCACGTCGGACTTGTGGATGATGTCTTCCGACAGGATCTTCAGGGCCACGGGATAGCCCATCTTGTTGGCCCAGTTGACGGCCTCCTGCGGCGACTGGACCACGTGGGTCTCCACCGTGGGGATGCCATAGGCGGCCAGCACGGCCTTGGCCTCGGGCTCGGTCAGCATCTGGCGGCCCGACGCCAGGGCGCCCTCGATGACCAGGCGCGCCGTCTCGGTGGCCGGGGTGAAGTCCGTGGGCATGGACTCCGGCGTCTCCATCAGCATGTCCTGGTTGCGCCGGTACTGCACCATGTGCATGAACGCGCCCACGGCCTCGCCGGGGGTGTCGTAGGACGGCAGGCCGGCCTGGGCGAAAAGCTGGCGCGCCGGGGCCACGGCCTCGCCGCCCACCCAGTTGGTCAACACCGGCTTCTTGCCCTTGCTCTTGGACACGGAATCGATCACCGCCTTGGCGGCTTCCACGCTGTCGGCCGTGGCCGTGGGAGCGTGCATGACCAGCAGGGCGTCGGAGTCCTTTTCGGCCATCAGGGTTTCCACCGCCGCGGCATAGCGCGAACCGGGGGCGTCCCCGATGATGTCCACGGGATTGGCCCGCGACCAGGTGCCGGGCAGCACCTTGTCCAGGGCCTCCAGCGAGCCTTCGGACAGCCGCGCCACGCGGCCGCCCTGGCGCACCAGGTCGTCGATGGCCATCACGCCGATGCCGCCGCCGTTGGTCATCACCGACAGGCGGTCGCCCTTCAGCCGCATGCCGCGGGCCAGGGTTTCCACGGCGGCGAACAGCTCGCCCACGGAATCCACGCGCAGCATGCCGGCCCGGCGGATGGCCGCGTCGAACACGTTGTCGGCCCCGGCCAGGGCGCCGGTGTGGGAGGCCGCGGCCGCCGCGCCTTCGGCCACGCGGCCCGATTTGATGACGATGATGGGCTTGTTGCGGGCCGCCGCCCGCGCCGCCGACATGAAGTTGCGCCGTTCATGGACGGATTCGATGTACAGCAGAATGGCCCGGGTGCCGGGGTCGCTGCCCAGGTAGTCGATGACGTCGCCGAAACCCACGTCCGACTGGTCGCCCAGGGAAATGAAATGGGAAAAACCAATGCCGCGCGGCCGGGCCCAGTCCAGGACCGCCGTGCACAGGGCGCCCGACTGGGACACAAAGGCGATCCGGCCCGGCTTGGCCTCCACGTGCGAGAAACTGGCGTTCAGGCCCACGCCGGGGACCAGCAGGCCCAGGCAGTTGGGGCCCAGCATGCGCATGTTGTGGTGGCGCACGGCATCCAGCAGGTGTTCGGAAAAGGTCCGCCCGTCCTCGGCCGTCTCGCCGGACATGCCGGCCGTCAGCACCACCACGGCGTGGGTGCCGCGGGCGCCCAGGTCGTGCACGATGCCGGGAACGGTTTTCGGGGGGGTGCAGATGACCGCCAGGTCGGGGACCACCGGCAGGCTGTGGACGTCCGGGTACGTCAATACGCCGGCCACCGACGGGCGGCGGGGATTGACGGGCATGATGGGGCCGGAAAATCCGCCATTCAAGAGGTTGCGCATGACCAGGGCGCCCACCGCCTTCTCGCGGCTGGTCGCGCCGATCACGGCAACGGATTCCGGCTTAAACAGTTTGTCCAAATAGCGGACTGTCATGGACGATCCCTTTCGTTGATCAGGAACGTCCCCTGCCCGAGCGCGCCACTTGTTGCCTGCGGCGTCGTGATTCGTTGTCGTGATGGATACATACGCGGGCTTTTGCTGCATTGCAACATCCCCACTGATGACAATCCCATGTATCAGCGTTGCAGTTCGGGAAGATCCTTGAAAAAAGCCAAGGAATCCGCGTTCGCCAGGGCTTCCACGTTCTTCACCGGGCGCCCATGGACCACGTCGCGTACGGCTAATTCGGTGATCTTACCTGACTTGGTGCGGGGGATGTCGGCCACCTGGACGACCTTGGCCGGCACGTGGCGCGGCGTGCAGTTTTCGCGAATCTTGCGCTTGATCTTCTGGGTCAGGTCGTCGTCCAGGGTCAGGCCCTCGCGCAGCACCACGAACAGCACCACGCGCACGTCGTTGTCCCATTCCTGGCCGATGACGATGCCTTCCACCACCTCGTCCTGCTGTTCCACCTGGCGGTAGATTTCCGACGTGCCGATGCGCACGCCGCCGGGGTTCAGCACCGCGTCGGACCGGCCGTGGATGACGATGCCCTCGTGCTCGGTCAGCTCGACGAAATCGCCGTGGCACCACACGTTGTCGAAGCGGTCGAAATAGGCCGCGTGGTAGCGGCTGCCGTCGGGATCGTTCCAGAACCCCACGGGCATGGACGGGAACGGCCGGGTGCAGACCAGTTCCCCCTTCTCCCCCTTGACCGGCTGTCCGTCGTCGTTGAACACCTCCACCGCCATGCCCAGCATGCGGGCCTGGATCTCGCCCCGCCACACGGGCTCGGTGGGCACGCCGCCGACGAAGCAGGCGATGATGTCGGTGCCGCCGGCGATGGACGCCAGGTGCAGGTTGTTCTTGATGTGGGCGTAGACGAAATCGAAGCTTTCCGGCGCCAGGGGCGAACCGGTGGAGGTCATCACCCGTACCGAGGCCAGGTTGTGGCTTTCCTTGGGCCGCAGGCCGGCCTTGTTGAGGGCGTCGATGTACTTGGCCGAGGTACCGAAGTGGGTCATGCGCTCGGCGTCGGCGAAATCGAACAGCACGTTGCCGTCGGGATAGAACGGCGAGCCGTCGTACAGCAGCAGGGTGGCCTGGGACGCCAGGGCGGTGATCAGCCAGTTCCACATCATCCAGCCGCAGGTGGTGAAGTAGAACACCCTGTCGCGCGGTCGCACGTCCAGGTGCAGCTGGTGTTCCTTCACGTGCTGGATCAGCGTGCCGCCGGCGCCGTGGACGATGCACTTGGGCTTGCCCGTGGTGCCCGACGAAAACATGATGAACAGGGGGTGATTGAACGGCAGGTGTTCGTAAACGATGTCGCCCGGCCGCAGGCCGCGGATGAAGGAATCCCACATCACCGTGTCGCGCAGGTCGCCGATGGGCGGCGACGAGCGGGTATAGGGCACCACCACCACCCGTTCCACCGTCGGCAGTTCGGCCAGGATGCCGCCCAGCTTGTCGATGCAGTCGTGGGCCTTGCCGTTGTAGTAGTAGCCCTCCACGGCCAGCAGCACCTTGGGCTCGATCTGGCCGAACCGGTCGATCACCCCCTGGACGCCGAAATCGGGCGAGCACGACGACCACACGCCGCCCACGCTGGCCACGGCCAGGGCGGCGATCACCGTTTCCGGCATGTTGGGCATGATGGCCGCCACCCGGTCGCCGGGCACGATGCCGGTGGCGCGCAGCGCCTGGGCGAACAGCGACACGGCGTCGTGCAGCTCGTTCCACGACAGGCGACGCTCCACCTTGTCCTCGCCCCAGAACACGATGGCCGTGCCGTCGCCGCGGCGGCGCAGCAGGTTTTCGGCATAGTTCAGGCGGGCGTCGGGAAAGAACGCGGCGCCGGGCATGCGGTCGCCGTCGACCACCACCCGCTCGCCCCAGGTCTGGGCGATCAGGCCCGTTTCCTCGCGCACGCTCTGCCAGAACTTCTCAGGCTCATCGATGGAAAAGCGGTGCAGCGCCGCATAGTCGGGCAGTTCCACCGCCCACCGGCGGCCGGCGGCCTTGCGGAACGCCGTCAAGTTGCTGTCCCGGACCCGTACGGGATCCGGCTGCCACAACGGAAGCGTCATTGCACTCTCCCTCTCACCCTGCCCTCCACTGACCGGGAACTTTTGCCGGTTATAGCAGGTGGTAGGACAATTTTGCGGCGATGTCACGTGCGGGTCCGACGGGTCTGCCCGCCGCCCAACACATTGCCGCACCGCACAATCGCGCCAGGAACCTGGGCGGCACGGTCACGGGTGCCATTGACATTGGTTGCATGTGAAACTAATTATCGCCTCGCCCGTTCCATTCCCCGTGCAGGAGACCGCCCCCATGACCCAGACCTTCGCCTCCACCGGTGACCTCGGCGAAAAGAAGGTGACCTTCGCCAAGCTGGGCGACGGGGCCTATGCCTACACGGCCGAGGGCGACCCCAACACGGGCGTCATCATCGGCGACGACGGCGTGATGGTGATCGACACCCAGGCCACGCCCTTCATGGCCGAAGACGTGATGCGCCACATCCGGTCGGTGACCGACAAGCCCATCAAGTACGTGCTGCTGAGCCACTACCACGCGGTGCGGGTGCTGGGCGCCGCCGCCTACGCGCCCCAGGCCATCATCGCCAGCCGCCGCACCCACGAGTTGATCGTCGAGCGCGGCCAGCAGGACTACGACAGCGAACTGGGCCGCTTCCCGCGCCTGTTCCAGGGGGCCGAGACCATCCCCGGCCTGACCTGGCCGACCCTGGTGTTCGACGGCAAGCTGACCGTGGACCTGGGCAACCGCAAGGTGGAGATCTGGAACCCCGGGCGCGGCCACACCCAGGGCGACACCATCGCCTGGCTGCCCGATCAGGGCATCCTCTATTCCGGCGACCTGGTGGAATTCGGCGCCACCCCCTACACCGGCGACGCCCACCTGGCCGACTGGCCGGCCACCCTGCAGGCCCTGCGCGACCTGCGGCCCGACAAGCTGGTGCCGGGCCGGGGCGAGGCCGTGCAGACCCCCGACCTGTGCGAGCAGGCCATCGCCGAGACCCAGGCCTTCATCACCGACCTGTACGAAGGCGCCCAGGCCGGCCGGGCCCAGGGCAAGAGCCTGAAGGAAACCTACGACCTGGTGCGCGGCCGCATGGACCCCAAGTACGGCGAATGGGTCATCTACGACCACTGCATGCCGTTCGACGTGTCGCGGGCCTATGACGAGGCCGGCGGCCTGGACCGCCCGCAGATCTGGACGGCCGAGCGCGACCGCGACATGTGGGCGGCCCTGAACGGGTAATCCGGGCGAATGTGAACGGCGGGCCGGGGCGACCGGCCCTCAGAGGTCATCCATGTCGATGACCATG
Organism: Rhodobacterales bacterium; assembly: GCA_020446745.1. Taxonomy (GTDB): domain Bacteria; phylum Pseudomonadota; class Alphaproteobacteria; order Rhodospirillales; family JACKKN01; genus JAGREA01. The sequence goes on from JAGREA010000232.1 coordinate 9,604, forward strand.
CCTTCCTGGGCGACGAAGGCGCCGTCCCACACGGCCGCCGCCTCGGCGGCCAGGGCATCCATGAAGGCGTCGTCGTGGTCCGGCTCGTGGTGGAAGATGGCCATGCGCTTCACGTCGGCGGCGCGGCACAGGCGCACGCCCTCGTTCCAGGTGGAATGGCCCCAGCCCACGTGGTTCTTGTACTCTTCCTGGGTATAGGTGGAATCGTAGATCACCAGGTCGGCGCCCTTGATCAGCTCCAGGATCCGCTGGTCCGGGCCGCCGGGCTTGTGCTCCGTGTCGGTGATGTAGCACAGCGACCGGCCGTCGTAGTTGATGCGGTAGCCGGTGGCCCCGTTGGGATGGTTCAGGGGCGCCGTGGGGATCTCCACGTCGGGGAACAGGTGCAGGGTCTCGCCGGCCCGGAAGTCCACCAGGGTCAGGTCCGCCTGCATGGCCTCCAGGGGCACCGGGAACATGGGGTTGGCCATCTGCGTGCTCAGCACCGCGGCCAGGGCGTTCTCCTCGCCCGTCAGGTGCCCGGCATAGATGCGCACCCGGTTTTCCGGCAGGTAGGCCGGGGCGAAGAACGGAAAGCCGTTGATGTGGTCCCAGTGGGTGTGGGTCAGCAGGATGTTCACGTCGCGCACGTTCTCGCGCAGCAGGTCCTGGCCCAGTTCGCGGATGCCCGTGCCGGCGTCCAGCACCAGCCGGTGGTCGCCCAGGGCAACCTCGATGCAGCTTGTGTTGCCGCCGTACCGCACGTGATCGGGAGACGGGACCGCGATGCTGCCGCGGACGCCTCGGAACCTCAGCCTGAACGCCATACCGTGCCTGCTCCAAGGGCCAATGAACATGTCCGCGCGGCCCTGCGCCGGTCCTTTATACGGCAATCCGTCCTAAAAAGACATCACGGAGTCGTAACGAGTATCGCATCGCCAACGGCCAGGTCCAGGCTCTCGTCGGCGCGGCCCCGGTTGACGGCAATCTCCACCAGCCCGTTGGCGTTTTCGAACCAGAACGGCATGTTGACGGGGGCGTCGGCAAAGGTGCGCAGGCGCGGCAGATCCACGTCTCCCACGCGCAGCACGGCGCCGTCGGACAGGCTGGCGGCGCGGCGTCCGGTCAGGGCGTTGCCGAACCGGTCGATGTAGGCCACCCGGTCCAGCTCGTCGGGCCAGTCGGCGAACCGCAGGGGGTCCGTGGGCCGGGCCAGGTCGCCGTCGGGCATGGCGCCCCAGGTCAGGTGGGCCAGTTCCGCCGCCACCGGGGCGAACAGATCGCGCCCGTGGAACGAGGCCGACAGGCGCCGGGGCTTCCACACGATCTCGGCCGCCAGGTCCACGTGCACGGCGCGGCGCAGGACCATTTCGAACAGGCCGTTGTCGGGCCCCACGTACCAGTTGCCGTCGGCGTTGAGCACCAGGGGCCGGCGGTCACCGCCCACGCCCGGGTCCACCACGCACAGGAAAATGGTCCCCGGCGGGAATTCCCCCACGTAGGCCGGCATCAGGTAGGCGGAAAGCTGCGGTTCGAAGGCCGGAGCGTCGGCGAACAGGTTGATCACCTCGGCTTCCGGCGCCTCGCGGCGCAGCACGGCGGACATCTGGCCCAGGTAGGGTCCCTCGTGGCCGAAGTCCGTGAAGAAGACGATCAGGGGACGGGTCATGGTTCGGTTTTACACCACGGCGCCCGGCCCCGGAAGCGCATGGAACGCATGGCCGCCCAGGAAATCCCGCACCCGGCCCGGCGGGCGGCGCCCCAGGCACGAAAGAGCCCCGCGCCGGGGTAAGGCGCGGGGCGGTAGTGAGGGTGGGAGGCAGGTTGGCCGGCGGGGGGCGCCGCCAACCGGTTCCCGGGGGGTGCGCCCCTATTTCTTGGGGGCGCGGAAATCGTCGTGGCAGCCCTTGCAGGCCTTGCCCACGTTGCCCAGGTTGGCACGCACGGCATCCAGGCCGTTGCCGGCCTCGGCGGCCATCACGGCCGCGGCCTCGGCCAGGGCCTTGCCCCGTTCGGCCACCTTGGGATAGGTGGACCAGATCTCGGGCTTGGCCCGGGTCTTGCCCGCCAGGCCGGGGGCGCCCAGGTCGGAACCCTTGGGCCACAGGGCGCCGTTCTTCATGGTGGCGGCGGCCAGCAGGTTGCCGGCGGCGGCGCTGGCCTGGCCGGCGTCATAGGGCATCTCGCCCTTGGCCATGGCGGCCAGCCGACCGATGTTGAAGGCGTAGAGTTCCATCAGGCCCTGGCGGGCCTCGATGGCCTTCTCCATGTCGTCGGCCAGGGCGTTGGCCGCGGCACCGGCCACCAGCAGTCCGGCCAGGGCGGACAGAAGCGTGCGTTTCATCCGGGTCTCTCCTTGTTGCCTCAACCGTCTCGTTTCGGCGCGGGTTATGGGGTTTCCTCACATCAGCAGGTAAAAACGCACATATCAATTGGGCGAAATTGCCGATAACATGTGCATTTATGAACACCATGCGATGGAGCGACCTGGAATACGTGCTGGCCGTGGCCGGTCGCGGCTCGGTGGCGGCGGCGGCCCGGGCCCTGGGCGTGAACCACACCACGGTGCTGCGCCGGGTGCAGACCTTCGAGACCCGCCTGGGCCAGACCCTGTTCGAACGGCGGCGCACGGGGTACCGGGTCACCACCGCCGGTCAGGCCTTCGTCGAGGCCGCCCTGGCCATCGAGGCCACGGTGGCGGCCCTGGACCGCAAGGTGGCCGGCGGCGACAGCGCCCTGGAAGGCGCCCTGTCGGTCACCACCACGGATTCCATCGCCCCCGCCCTGGCCCCCGACCTGGCCCGGTTCAACGAACGCTATCCCCGCGTCCGCCTGTCGCTGTCGGTGACCAACGCGCGCCTGGACCTGGATACCCGCGACGCCGACATCGCCGTCCGGGCCTCGTCCAATCCGCCGGCCCACCTGGTGGGGCGGCGGGTGTGCGACCTGCGGTTCGGCGCCTACGCCACCGCCCCGCGCCAGGCGGCCGACGCCGGCCTGCCCCTGGCCCAGCGCCCCTGGCTGGGGCTGGAGGCGCCCCTTTCGGCCTCGGTGTGCGGGGTGTGGATGGACGACGCCGTGCCGGCCCGGCGCCACGTGCTGCGGGCCAACAGCTTCATCAGTCTGGCCGACCTGGCCCGCCAGGGCCTGGGCACGGCCTTGCTGCCGCGCCACCTGGGCGACGGCACGCCGGGGCTGGAACGCCTGCCCGAGGGGCCCCGGGACCTGGCCACGGGCCTGTGGGTGCTGTGCCACCGCGACGTGCTGCGCTCGGCCCGGGTGCGGGCCGGGGCGGATTTCCTGTACGCCGCCCTGAAGGCCCGGTCAGGGGCCTTTGATGGTACGGCCATTGGGGGCACGGTTCAGTCCGACGGCGGTTCGTAGCCCGTCACCCGCCAGGGCATCTCGTCCATGAAGGGGAAGCTGTACTGGTCGTCGTCGGCCCGGGGGTCCAGCTCGCCGACCAGGGGCGAGGTGCGTGGCATGGCCTGATAGGGCAGCCGGTCGGCCTCGGGCACGGCCTGGCGCCGGCCGATGCGCCAGAACACGAAGCCCGCCCCCGCCGCCGCCAGGATGGCCATGAACACGAACAGCCCGTCGGGCCCCAGGGGGCCCATGAGCAGCGACGCGGCCAGCGGGCTCAGGCTGGCCCCAACCCCGTAGAGCAGCAGCAGGGTGCCCGTGGCCGACACCATGTGCTGGGGTTCCAGGTGGTCGTTGGCGTGGGAGATGGCCAGGGGATAGAGGGTGATGATGAGCCCCCCCACCAGGGCCGCCAGACCCAGCAGCAGCAGCGGGTGGTCGAGCACCGGACCGGTCATGGCCAGGCTGGCGGCCAGGATGCCCAGGAACACGCCGACCAGGATGATGCGCCGGTCGGTGCGGTCCGAGGCCCGGCCGATGGGCCACTGCAGGATCAGCCCGCCCAGGATGGCGGCGGTCATGAAGTCGGCCGTGTGGGCCGTGTCCAGGCCCGACTTCTGGGTGAACAGGGGAGCCAGCGACAGGAACGCCCCGGTGATGGCCCCCGACATCAGGGCGCCGACGATGCCCACGGGGGTGATGCGGTACAGGGCCCGCACGGCCAGCCGCTCGGGCTTGTGGCCGCCGGGCGCCCGGGCCTTCGACACGGCCACCGGCACCAGGGCCACGGACACCAGGATGGACACCAGGATGAACAGGCCGTAGCCGCTGGAATCGTCCAGGTTCAGAAGCTGCTGGCCGCCGCCCAGGGCCAGATAGATGGCCAGCATGTAAAGCGACAGGGTGCGGCCGCGCAGTTCGTTGGTGGCGCGCTCGTTGAGCCAGCTTTCCGTGCACATGGCCAGACCGGCGATGCAGAACCCCTGCACCACCCGCAGGACCACCCAGGTGAGCGGCGTGACCAGGAAGGGATAGGCCAGCACCGTGGCCGACATGACCGAGGCGAAGGCGGTGAAGCCGCGGATGTGGCCCACCGAGGCGATCAGGTTGTAGGCATAGAAGGCCCCCACCACCTGGCCGGCGAAATAGCCGGCCATGACCAGGCCGATCAGGAATTCCGACCAGGACTCGGCAGCCATGCGCAGCACCAGCAGGGTGCCGATCATGCCGTTGCCCAGGTACAGCAGGAAGGTGGAAACCAGCAGCGCGGCCAGGGACAGCAGGACGTGGCGCATGCGCCCTTCCCCCTATGGAGCCGCCCCTTGGATCGTCGCAGGGGCCCGGTGGAACGGAAACCGCCGGCCCCTGGGGGCCGGCGGTGATCACATGCCCGATTTCGGGCCCGAATTCAAGCGTAACGCCGTAACCTCGGTTGGCGGGCCTCAGGCTGGCGCGCCGGCGATGGCCCGGTTGCGGATGGCCTTGGAGATCTTCTCGAAGGCCCGCACCTCCAGCTGGCGCACCCGCTCGCGGCTGATGCCGTAGATCTGGGCCAGGTCCTCCAGGGTCGAAGGCTCGTCCTTCAGGCGCCGCTCGGTCAGGATGTGGCGCTCGCGCTCGGGCAGGCCTTCCATGGCTTCGGCCAGCAGCGCCGACCGGTTGCGGCTTTCCTGCTGGCGGGCCGCCACCTGCTCGGGGTTGGGGCCTTCGTCCACCAGGGTGTCCTGGAACTCCATGCTGTCCTCTTCGCCGTGGGACACCGGCGCATTCAGGGACATGTCGCGCGAGGCCAGGCGGCGGTTCATTTCCACCACGTCGGTCTCGTTGGTGTTCAGGGCCGTGGCCAGGCGCTGGGCCTGGTCGGGCGACAGCTCGCCGTTGTCCATGATGGCCAGCTGGTTCTTCATGCGGCGCAGGCTGAAGAACATCTTCTTCTGGGCCGCCACGGTGCCCAGCTTGACCATGGACCACGAGCGCAGCACGTATTCGGTGATCGCCGCGCGGATCCACCACATGGCATAGGTGGCCAGGCGGAAGCCCCGCTCGGGCTCGAACTTCTTCACCGCCTTCATCAGGCCGATGTTGCCTTCCGACACCAGGTCGGCCACGGGCAGGCCGTAACCCCGGTACTTCAGGGCGATCTTGGCCACCAGGCGCAGGTGGCTGGTCACCAGCTTGTGGGCGGCGTCGGCGTCGCCGTGGTCCCGCAGGCGGCGGGCCAGCATGTATTCCTCTTCGGGCTCCAGGATGGGAAAGCGCCAGATCTCACGGAAGTAGGTGGACAGGCTGCCTTCGGTGGGCACGGCGGGAAGGGTCGTTTTCGACATTCGGTGTCTCTCCATCGAGGGGCCGTTGACCGGATTCTTGGTCTTGGCGGTTCGTTGGTGTTCAGCTTTACCCGGATCGACCGGGGGGGACGGATCACAAGTTGTTGATCGGTCCACAAACGCATCCCGGGAGCGGTGGGACCGCCCCGTCACGAACGCGCTACGGCTGGGGGAGACAGAGACGTGCGATGGTCATGGCATATCCTCCATTGAGCAATATGGCGTGGGCCCACTCCGCTGAGTCGGGCAGTGCACCGGACCGGCCCCATTGCGGGCACCGGTCCTTGATGGGGTTAATTTGCCGAAATACCCGACAAATGTCAAGGGTTACTGCCCCGACGGACGGGCAAGGGAGCGATGCCGGACACGAAAAAGGGCGCCGCGCGGCGCCCTTGGTGACGAAACCCGGCCGGGGGGCCTACTCGGTGGTGTCCGCCGACTGGGGGGCGCCCTTGGCGCCGGGCTGGCCCTCGAACTCGTAGCTCAGGTCGGGGATCGGCGGCAGGTCCGACGGCGCGCCGTTGCTGATCTCCGATTCCCGCTTCTGGCGGTACATGCTGCGCAGGGCCGCGTAGTAGTCGATGGAGGTCTTGCGGATCTGGTCCAGCTCGTCCATCACGCCGGCGTATTCGTGCACGCCGCTGACGGCCGTGCGCGACCAGGATTCGGCGTCCCGGTCCGTGTTGGACAGGTACAGGCCCAGGGGATCGAAGTACCGGTCGACCACCAGCTTGCCCACCGCGTCGCGGGGGTTGGACGGGCCAAAGAGCGGCAGGACCAGGTAGAACCCCTCGCCCATGCCCCACACGGCCAGGGTCTGGCCGAAATCTTCCTCCTGGACTTCCAGCCCGTGGGTCGCCGCGGCGTCCCAGGTGCCGCCCAGGCCGAAGGTGGAGTTGATGACGAATCGTTCCAGGGTGATCCCGGCGCGCTTCGTGTCGCCCTGCAGCAGGTTGTTCACGAAGTACACGGGCTCGTTCAGGTTTTCCAGCACGCTGCCCACCACGTCGCGGATGGGCGGCGGAATGAAGGCCGTGTAGAAGGTGGCCACGGGGCGCAGCAGGATGGTCTGCACCGCCTCGTTGAATTGGAAAAACACCCGGTTGATGGGCTCCAGCGGATCATTGGCATCCGTGTCCTGGGCCAGGGCGGGGGCGGCATGGGCCATACCGGCGGCAACGGTCAAGACGGCAATGGCCTTCGGCAAGCGTCGTTTGATCGCCACGAAATCTCTTCCTTCGTATCCCTTTACGCGCCCGCGACTTCTGATACGGGCAGCACCCGGCGCGGCCGGTTGGAGTCCAGCCGTCAGGGCACAGTAATAGGTGAAAGCGCGATGCAGGGCAACCGACTTCTTGGTTGTCAAAGCATTACCGGCCCCAATTTCGCCCTGTTTCCCAGTTACCGTTGTTTAATGGAATCCTTGCTATTAGTCTGCGGTCGCTTCCCGTCAAAGCCGATGAGACGTGCCCGTCATGCGATTCGCCAGACTTCACGCCCTTCCCGTTCTTGCCCTTCTCACCTTTCTGATGGCCGCCGCCGCGCCGCTCCGGCCGGTCCTGGCCGCGGCCGATTCGCCCCCCGCGGTGGTGGAAACCTTCCAGTCCGGCCTGCTGGACGTGATGAAGGTGGCCAAGACCCTGTCCGTCAAGGAGCGCTACCACCGCCTGCTGCCGGTGATCGAGGACGGCTTCCACCTGCGCACCATGGTGCGAATCGCCGCCGGCACCTATTGGGAAGAGGCCAGCGAGGACCAGCGCCGCGACCTGACGGCGGCCTTCAAGCGCATGAGCGTGACCACCCTGGCCACCCTGTTCAGCGGCTATTCGGGCCAGGTGTTCAAGACCGTGGGCCAGACCGACGGGGCCGGCGCCACGGTGCTGGTGGAAACCCACCTGACGGACCCGGACGGCGACTACCACAGCCTGGCCTACGTGACCAAGAACGACGGCCAGCGGTGGTGGATCGTCGACGTGATCGTCGATGGCGGCATCAGCGAGCTGAAGGTGCGCATTTCCGAATACCGCCTGATCCTGAAGCAGAGCGGCGTGGATGGCCTGATCCGCGCCCTGAACGCCAAGGCCGACGCCCTGACCCAGGGCACCTGACCGGAAATACACCCCCATGACGCTGTCCCGACGTGGGCTGCTGGGCCTGATGGCCCTGGCGATGGCCCCTGCCCTGCTTCCATCCGCCCCGGCCCACGCCGCCGACGCGCCCCGCGCCGTGGTCGAGGCCTTCCACGACGCCCTGGTGGCGGCCATGCGCAAGGGCGACGGCGTGCGCGGACGCTTTGACCTGATGGCCCCGGCCCTGGACCGCACCTTCGACCTGCCGCGCATGGTCCGCGTGGCCGCCCGCGCCGCCTGGCGCGACGCCGGCGCGGCAGACAGGGACCGCCTGGTGGCCGCCTTCCGGCGCCTCAGCGCCGCCACCTACGCCGCCCAGTTCACCAGCGCCGACGGCATCCGCTTCCGCACCGTGGACGACCGCCCGGGGCCCCAGGAGACGGTCCTGGTGGCCACCCGCATCGAGAACGCCCAGGGCCAGGTGGAAGCCAAGCTGACCTACGTGGTGAAGCGGGCCGACGACGGCGGGGCCTGGCGCATCGTCGACGTGCTGCTGGACGACACCATCAGCCAACTGGCCGTGCGCAAGTCCGAATACCGCGACATCCTGCGCCAGGGCGGCCTGGACGGCCTGGTGAAGGACCTGGACGCCAAGGCCGCGGCCCTACTGGACGGGTAGCTTGCGGCCCTTCAGCGACAGCCACCCCCCCACGGCCACGCCCCACACCAGCCAGACGATTTCCCGCAGCCGCCGCACCACGCCGGCGGCCAGGCCCAGGTCCGCCGAGCCGGTGATGGCCGACACCACCAGCAGGAAGGTGCCCTCTTGGGCGCCGATGGCGGCGGGGATGAAGAACGCCCCGGCGCGCACCAGCTGGGCCAGGGTCTCGATGATCCAGGCGTCGCCCCAGCCCACGGGATGGCCCAGAAACCCCATGGCGGCGTAGACTTCGGCCACCCCCAGGAACCAGCTGCCCAGGGACAACACCAGGGCCAGCCACAGGCGCCCCCTGTGGCCGGTGTAGAAGGCGATCAGGCGCCCTTCCATGTCGTGCACGTGATGCAATACCGCCTCGATGCGCCGGGCCACGGGCCAGCGGGCCAGCCAGGTGCCGGTCAGCGAGGTCACCCGCCAGCGCTGGATGGCAAAGAACAGCACGCCCCCCAGCGCGAAGGCCGCCAGGCCCAGGGCGGCCACCGTCTTGTAGCCGGCCGGCAGATCGCCCGAGCGCAGCACCACCACGAAGCCCAGCATCAGGAACACCACCAGCGCCCCCATGTTGATGGTCTTGCGCAGGATGATGGAGGCCATGGAGTCGCGATAGGCGATGCCGTGGCGATCCTTCAGCAGGCTCGCCTTCAGGGGTTCGCCGCCCATGCCGCCGGCCGGGATCACGGCGTTGAACACCTCGCCGATCATCTTCACCGCCCAGCTTCGCGCCAGCCAGCGGGGCGTGAGCGGCACCAGCAGGGTGAGCTGCCAGACCACCGTATCCACCATGAAGGACAGGAAATGGATGCCCAGCACCACCCCCAGGCCGGCCCAGCCGATGTGGGCCACGTGGCGGGCCACGGCGGCGGTGTCCACTTCGGTCAGCACCAGGGCCAGCAGCCCCAGGCCCACGGCCCAATAGATGATTTTCAGGGCGCGCATGGACATCAGACCTTAAACCGCCGGGCGCCGGCGACGAACCGGGTCATCCAATAGATTTGGGCGCCCACGGCCCCGCCCGGCAGCAGGGGCCACAGCCAGTCCACGGCCGCCAGGGCCAGGACGATGAAGCAGAAGTCGGCCCGGCTCAGTTCGCGCAGGAAGAAGGTGAACCATTGCAGGGCGCCGACCGGCCGGGCGCCCTCGTGCCCGCCGGGGTCGTCGTCGGGATCGTCCTTCTCCAGCAGGCCCAGCACGTAGTTGACCGTACCCCCCAGGCCTCCGGCCCAGCCCACCCAGATCCACCCGTCCACGCCCGTGCGGGCGGCCACGCCGTAGCCCAGGGCGGTGAAGAAGGCGGCATGCACCAGCCAGTCGATGAAGGTATCCAGCCTGGCCCCGAAGGCACTGCACTGGTTCTTGGCCCGCGCCACCTCGCCGTCGCAGTTGTCCAGCAGGTAGCAGACCGTCAGCCAGCCGGCGGCCCACAGGTCGCCCTGCCAGGTGCCCTTCGTCAGCATCCAGGCGCAGGCCAGGCCGGCGGCCCCCGAGGCCCAGGTCACCTGGTTGGCGGTCACCGGCAGGCGCAGCAGCAGCGGCGTGACCCCGGCCGACAGGTGGCGGATCAACGGAAAGGGCGCGCGGGTCATGGCGGCAAGCCCCCTTCCCCGGCCGGCCACAGGGCCATCAGGGCCGGCAGGACGATCAGGGTGCAGGCCAGGGTCAGGGTCACGGCCAGGGTCAGCAGCACCCCCATGCTGGCCGTGCCCGGATGGCCCGACAGGGCGATGGAGCCGAACGAGCCCATGGTGGTCAGGGCGCTGAACACCACGGCCCGGGGCGTGCTGGTGCCGCGCGCCGTGCCGTCCCGCGCCGCCCGGGTGACGATGTGGATGCCCCCCGCCACCCCCAGGCCGAACAGCAGCGGCAACACGATCACGTTGGCGAAGTTGAACGGCTGGTCCAGCAGCACCGTGGCCGCCACGGTGAGCAGCGCCGCCAGCACCAGGGGGGCGAACACCAGCAGCACGTCGCGCCCCCGGCGCAGCACCAGCACCAGCAGCACGGCGATCACCGCCACGGCCAGGGCGGCGGCCTCAAGGAACGCGCGGACCACGGCGTCGCCGGCCTCCAGGATGATGATGGGCGCCCCCGTGGCCTGGTCGGTGACGCCGCGCACGGCGGTGACGAACCGTTCCAGGGCCGCCCGGTCGCGCAGGTCCTCCTTGGGATCGATGGTCACCTTGACCCGGCCGTCGGCCGCCACCTCCCGCGCCCGCAGGGACTCCGGCAGATCCTCCAGGTCGAAGGACCGGGCGTTCAGGGCCTGGCGCAGGCCGTCAAGCTGCGCCGGCAGGGCGGCCAGCAGGCGGGTCTCCAGGTCCGCCAGGTCCAGGCCCGGGGCCGACAGGGCTCTGCCCAGGCGGGCCGCCGCCTTGGCCAGGTCGCCCTCTCCCGCCGCCAGGGCGTCCAGGCGCGGCAGCAGGGCATCCAGGGCGGCGCGGCGCTGGGCCTCGGTGGGCGGGGCCTGGGGCGTGCCGGACAGGGCCGGAGCCAGGAACAGGGCCGTTTCGCCGATCACGTCCAGCTTGTCGTCCTGCTCGCCGGGCACCATGTCGGCCACCGTGCGGGCGTCGTCCACGGCGTCCAGGGCGTCCAGGCGGGCCGCCAGGGCCCGGGCGGCGGGCAGGTCGGGGGCCAGGACCTCGGCCGAATAGGGGCCGGTGCGGGGGTCGGCCATCAGGTCGAACAGGGTGGCGACGGATTCCGTTTCCGGGTCCTTCAGGTTCAGGGGGTCGAAATCGAAGTTGGCCCGGGGCAGCAGGGCCGCCGCCCCCAGGCCCAGGGCCAGGGCCGTCCAGGCAACCAGCCGCGCCCGGGCCGGCCGGTGTTCGGGCCGCACGGCGGCGCCATGGGCGGCCTCGTGGGCCACCCGGGGCGGCATCAGGGTCATCAGGGCCGGCAGCACGGTCAGGTTGGCGATCAGGGCGATGAACATGCCCGTGCCGGCGATCAGCCCCAGTTCCGCCAGGCCCACGTAGTCGGTGGGCAGGAAGGCGTAGAAGCCGATGGCGGCGGCCACGGCGCTGAGCGTCAGGGCCCCGCCCGTGCCTCCGGCGGCCACGGCCAGCGCCGCATGGTGGTCCAGGCCCGTGGCCCGGGCCTCGCGATAGCGCAGGGCGAAGTGGATGCCGAAATCGACGCTGAGCCCGATGAACAGCACGGCGAAGGCCACGGAAATCAGGTTCAGGGTGCCGAGCGCCAGGATGGCGAAGTCGGCCGTCCACACCAGCCCCATGACCAGGGTGACGATCACCCCCACGGCCAGGCGCGGCGAGCGCAGGCCCCAGAACAGCAGCCCCACCACCAGGACCAGGGACAGCACGCCGGCCAGGCCCAGGCCCGTCTGCACGCTGGCCAGTTCCTCTTGGGCCAGGGCGGCGGAGCCGGTCAGGCGCAGGGTGACGCCTTGCGAGCCGTCCAGGTGCATCTCCTTGGCCAGGTCGCGCAGGGCGTCGATGGCCGCCTCGGCCGGCTGCAGGGAGCCGAAGTCCAGCGCCGGCTGGATCAGCAGCAGGCGGCGGTTGGCCCCGGGGCTGTCGTCCCTGCCCATCATCAGGTCGCGCCACGACAGGCGGGAGAAGCGCCCCGCCGCCTGATCCTCGGCCACGGCTGCCAGGCGGTCCAGCATGGGGGCGATGTCCAGGCCCGCCGCCGCGTCATCGTGCAAATGCTCGGCGGCCAGGCCCAGCATGGCGAACAGGCCGCGCAGGGACGGGTCGTGCCACAGGGCGCCCACGTAGGGCTGGGCCCGGGCCAGTCGGTCGCCCAGGTCTTCCAGGTCGGCGATGTCCAGGAACAGCAGGCCGTTGTGGCGGAAGAAGGGGTCGCCGGCCGGGTCGAACAGGCTGCCGAACAGGTCCGGCCGGGCCTTCAGGCGGGCCGTCAGGTCGGCGGCCGCGGCGTCGGCCAGGTCCGGTGTGGCGCCGTCCAGCACCACCAGGATGTTGTCGGAAAGCTGCGGGAAGGCGGCGCTCATGGCGCGGGAAAGCTGGCGGAACGGCAGGTCCGCCGACAGCATGTCCGTGGTGTCGGTGTTGATGGCCAGATGGGTGGCGAAGTGCCAGCCCGCCGCCCCGGTCAGCACCAGGGCGGCCAGCACCACCAGGGCGGCGCGGCGCGCCACGCCTTCCACCCAGCGGACCATCCCGGCCCGGGTGCGCTGTGCCAGATGATCCAGTGCCGCGAACGCCGTCATGGGGCTGTATAGTCCCCGGCCGCTTGACATCGCAAGGCCCCTGCCCCACCTTCCGGCACCCCGAAACGACCCCGGACCCGCGCCGCCCCATGCCGGCCATGAAAGACCCGCCCTGGGACCAGAGGATCGCCCGCGTGATGGTGCGGCCCCTGGTGCGCACGCCCGTCACCCCCAACATGGTGACCCTGGCGACCCTGGTCATCGCCCTGGCCGGCGCCGGGCTGCTGGCCGTGGGCACGCCGCAGGGGCTCAACTGGGGCGCCGGGCTGTTCGTCCTGGCCCGCTTCCTGGACCATTTCGACGGCGAGCTGGCCCGCCAGTCGGGCAAGACCTCCAAGCTGGGCTACTACCTGGACTATGTGTCGGGCGCCCTCAGCTACGGGGCCCTGTTCCTGTGCATGGGCATCGCCTTCCGCGACGGCTGGCTGGGCCCCTGGTCCATCGCCCTGGGCGCCGCCGGCACGGCCTGCGCCCTGATCTCCATGGTCCTGAACCTGAAGATCGACCGGGCCCAGAAGCTGGAGGACGGCGACGCCGTGGGCTATCCGGGCTTCGCCGGGTTCGAGCTGGAGGACGGCATCTACCTGCTGGCCCCCCTCACCTGGCTGGGGTGGCTGCAACCCTTCTTCATCGCCGCCGGCACCGGGGCCGTCGTCTACACCCTGTGGACGCTGTGGACCCTGGCCGCCCTGAACAGGACGTCAACGTGAGCGACACCGAAAAGACCCCCAAGCTGGACCCGGTGGCCCAGGACATGCTGGACATCCTGGCCGCCACGGGCCGCAACCTGACCATCGAGCAGTGCGCCAAGCTGGTGGCCGAAAAGCGCGTCAAGCCCAGCGACGGGCCCAACGCCTGGCGCCGCTACATGACCGCCGTGCGCCAGCAGGCCCTGCACCTGGCCCGGTCCGGCCGCATCGACATCCTGCGCCGCAACCAGCCCATCGACCCGGCGGACATGAAGGGCGTGGTGAAGCTGCGGGTAAAAGCCGACTGACCTTCACCCACCACGCGGGTGGCGACAACCCTTCGAGGCTCGCTTTGCTCGCACCTCAGGGTGTGGCTTTTCAATATATTACGCCCTCATGCTGAGGAGCCCCGTTAGGGGCGTCTCGAAGCATGCCCGCCACTAGCGGAGCTTCTTCCTGAAGATCACCAGGAACAGCAGGGCGAAGGCCGGGGCGCCGATGGCCGCCGCCGTCAGCAGCCCCTCCGACCAGCCCAGCCAAATGGCGATGGGGATGAACAGCATGGCGTCGTCGGGGTCGAACCCGGCGGCCCCGCCCAGTTCCGCCGCCCGGGCGCCTTCCTGGGCCTCGATGCGGATCACCATCATCAGGATCGACCCCACCGCCGCCCCGGCCAGCACCCCCATGGGGATGGCCCACAGGCCATAGGCGCCGTGGCGCAGGCCGAAGCCCAGGCCGACGAACACCAGGGCGTTGCAGGTGGCGTCGGCGAACAGGTCATAGGTATGGCCCCAGGGCGAGGTCTTGCCGGTCAGCCGCGCCAGGTCGCCGTCGGCCCGGTCCAGCAGCATGGACAGCACGAAGATGCCCGCCCCCCAGGCCGACCACACCGGCTGGCCCACGGCCAGGCAGGCCGTGGCCGCCAGGCCGGCGGCCAGGCGCAGCGTGGTCAGGTGGTTGGGCGTCACCGGGGTGTTGACCAGCGGCTTGACGATCACCGCCCTGGCGGCCCGGTGGATCCAAGTGTTGTGGCTCATGACCGCCCCGCCACGTGATCGCGGAACCGCCGGGCCACCCCATCGGGCGTCACCGTGGGGCGGCCCAGGTCGCCCCGCGAGCCCGGCGCGATGCGCATGTGGATCAGCACCGGCCCCTCGGTCTCCAAAGCCTTGGCCAGGGCGTAGGCCAGCCCCTGGGTGTCGTCGCAGGTGATCCCGGCCGCGTAGCCGCAGGCCACGGCGGCGGCGGCGAAATCCACCCCCGGCGCGGCGGTGGGCTGGCCGCCCGTGGAATCGTAGGTGCCGTTGTCCAGCACCAGGTGGGTCAGGTGCGGTGGCGCCTCGGCGGCAATGGTGGCCAGGGCGCCCATCTTCATCAGCACCGCCCCGTCGCCGTCGATGACCAGCACCGGCCGCTCGGTGGTCAGGGCCAAGCCCAGGCCCATGGGCCCGGCGCAGCCCATGGAGCCCACCTGATAGAGCTGGTTGGGCGAGTCGCCCAGGGTGAACAGTTCGCGCCCGCACTTGCCCGTGGTGGCGATCATCACCTGGCCCCACTCCTGGCGGGCCTTGACCGTCTTCAAGGCGTCGAAGCGGGCCATCCGTTCGCCGCCCCGGCACAGGTCCTGCACCGCGCCGCGCGGGCGGGCGGATACGGGATGCGCGTCCAGGGGCGCGTCGTTCAGGGCGCCCTTCTCGACGATGAAGGCAAAGGGCCGTTCGTCGGCCATGGCCTTCACCGCCGCGTCCAGGGCTGCCGGCACGGCCTCGGCGGTGGTGGGGAACGGGGCGTGGGGGATGCCCATCACATCCAGCAGGTCGGGCGTGATGCGGCCCATCAGGGCGTGCTGGGGTTCGTCGGTCAGGCCCGGGCCGCCGCGCCAGGAAACGATCAGCAGGACCGGGATGCGGAACGGGTCGTTCAGCGAGGTCAGCGGGTTGACGGCGTTGCCCAGGCCCGAGTTCTGCATCATCACCACGGCGCCCCGGCCGCCCAGCCAGGCCCCGGCGGCGATGGCCACGGCCTCGCCCTCGCTGGCCGCGGCCACATAGCGCAGGCCCGGGTCGCCCAGCACGCCGTTCATCAGCGGCGTCAGGAAGGAACAGGGCACGCCCGTGAACAGGTCGAACCCGGCCGCCTTGGCCGGGCCCAGGAAGGCGCTGGCATCCATGGCCATGGCGGGTCCTTGAGCGGTCAACGAAGGGACCCGACCCTAATCACGCCGACACGAAGACGCAACCGGCCCGAAAAGGCCCCGTCACAAACATTGATCCGGGCCGGCACCGCTCCTAAACTCCGGCCCGTTTTCCACCGCTGCGGACGACCTTCCATGCTGAGCGTGCCCACCGTTACCGACCAACAGATCGCCGATTTCAAGGATACCGGATACCTGGTGCTGCGCGGCGCCTACACGCCCCAGGAAGTGGCCCTGTTCGACACCTGGACCAACGAGGTGGTGGCCACACCGGAAACGCCCGACGGCTACTGGGTCTACCACGAGACCAGCCTGAAGGGGGACGGCCGGGACCTGATCTGCCGCATCGAGAAGCTGTCGCCCTTCCACGCCGGGTTCCAGCAGTTGCAGGACTCGCTGCGCCGCACCGTGGGCGCCCTGATGGGCGAGGAAGCGGTGCTGTTCAAGGAAAAGATCAACTTCAAGATGCCCGGCGGCGACGGCTTCAAGCCGCACCAGGATTCCCAGGCCGGCTGGGATGCCTATGCCGACTTCTTCGTCAGCGCCCTGGTGTGCATCGACGAGGCGACCATCGAGAACGGCTGCCTGCAGATGGTGGCCGGCCACCACCAGAAGGGCCTGTACCAGTCGTGGGAGCCCCTGTCGGAGGACGACATGGCCGGCATGGACTTCCGCCCCTGCCCCACCCAGCCCGGCGATGTGGTGTTCTTCGACTGCTATGCCCCCCATGCGTCGGACCCCAACATGACCGACGCCACCCGGCGCATCTATTTCGCCACCTACAACAAGGCGTCGGAAGGCGACCACATGGCCGCCTACTACGCCGACAAGTTCAAGTCCTACCCGCCGGACATCTGCCGCCAGGCGGGCAAGGAGTACGTGTTCCGGGTGTGAGAGGGCGGCATGCCGGGTCACGCCATGCCGTCGGCCCGAATGCTTCGAGACGCGCTTTCAGCGCTCCTCAGCATGAGGGCGTAACATATTGAAAAACCTCACCCTGAGGAGGCCCGAAGGGCCGTCTCGAAGGGTTGGTGCCGTCTGGCGCGACGTTGCCCCTTGGGTCCGTGTCGGGTTTCGCGTATAGCTGTGCGGGACCGCAACCGGACCCGCACACCGCATGACCGGCGCCCCACCTCCCCTGCAATCGCGCACCTGGACCTGGACCTTCGACCGCCCGGTGGCGGCCATCTGGCCGGCCATGGCCGACACGGCCCGGTTCAACGAGGCCGCCGGCCTGCCCAAGCACACCATCGCCGAGGTGGCCCAGCCCGACGGCTCGGTGCGCTACCTGGCCACGGCCCACAAGGGGTCCATCCCCCTGGCCTGGGAGGACTTCCCCGTCAACTGGGTAGCCGGCCGCTGGATGCGCCACCGGCGGGTGTTCTCCCAGGGGCCCCTGGCCGAACTGATCGCCACCCTGCGGTTCGCGGAAACGGACGGCGGCTGCACCCTGGACTACACCCTGGAGGCCGCGCCGGCCAACTGGCTGGGGCGCCTGGCCCTGGCGACGAAGTTCTTCTCATCCGCCGAGGCCAACTTCACCGCCCTGGCCGACCAGGCCCGGTCCTACGCCCGGGGCGAGCGGCCCACGCCCTTCAACGTGCCCGTACCCACGCTTCCCGAGGGCGCCGCCGACCGGGCCCATACCCTGGCCGGGCAGATCGAGGCCACGGAACACGGCCACGGCCTGGCCGGTCGCCTGGCCGACCTGGTGTTGACGGGCTCGGAAGTGGACCTGTGGACCATCCGCCCCCTGTCCCTGGCCCGGGCCTGGACGGTGCCCGAGCGCCACGCCGTGGAGGTCTGCCTGGAAGCCGTGGCCCAGGGCCTGCTGCGCCTGCGGTGGGACCTGGTGTGCCCGCGCTGCCGGGTGGGCAAGGGTTCGGTGCCGGCCATGGACCAGCTGCCCAAGGGGGCCCACTGCCCGTCGTGCAACATCCGCTATGACCGCGATTACCTGCGCAACGTGGAACTGGCCTTCCACCCGGCCACGGCCATCCGCCAGATCGCCGGCGGCGAATACTGCCTGTTCGGCCCCATGAGCACGCCCCACGTGAAGGCGCAGGTCACCCTGGACCCGGGCGAGACCCGCGACGAGCCCCTGGACCTGCCCCCCGGCCCC
>JAGREA010000233.1 GCA_020446745.1 Rhodobacterales bacterium
ACGGTATCGAAGATGTCCTTCACCGCCACCGGCAGACCGGCCAGGGGCAGGTGGCGCCAGTCGGGGCGCCGTTCCAGGGCCATGGCCTGGGCCGCCACGGCGTCCCAGTCCAGGGCGATCCAGGCGCCCACGTCGGGTTCCCGCCGTTCGATGGTGGCGTGGCAGGCGCCGACGATGTCGGCCAGGTCCGCCGATCCGTCTCGCACGGCGGCCCGCAGCGCCGAAACGCCGGCGAATCCGGTTTCGGCCGACCACCAGGCCCTAGACAAGGGTGCGCCCCCCGTCGACGCAGATGGTCTGCCCGGTGATGAACGCCCCGCCCGGG
This sequence comes from Rhodobacterales bacterium, assembly GCA_020446745.1. Lineage (GTDB taxonomy): Bacteria > Pseudomonadota > Alphaproteobacteria > Rhodospirillales > JACKKN01 > JAGREA01. Next base: position 326 of record JAGREA010000233.1, read on the forward strand.
GCCAGCAGCAGCAATACGGTGGCCACCAGGTCGGCGGCCTCGCCCAGGCGCCCCATGGGGATCACGTCGATGGCCCGGCGGCGGAAGTCGGGGTCGGCCAGGTAGTCGGCCGTCAGCGGCGTGACGGTCAGGGCCGGGCCGATGGCGTTGACGGTGATGCCCTCGGCCGCCCATTCCCGGGCCAGCACGCGGACCAGCTGCAGCAGCCCGCCCTTGGAACTGGCATAGGCGGCATACCCGGGGTTGGCCACGAAGCTGGACACCGACGCCAGGTGGACGATTCGCCCCCCCGCCCCGGTTCCCGCCCCGGCGCCCGCTGTCGCCCGCATGGCCTGGGCCGCGGCCCGCGAGAACAGGAAGGCGCCGGTCACGTTCACGTCCTGGCATTCCTGGAAGATGCGCAGGTCCATGGAGTCGGCCGTGGCGATGGGCAGCACCCCGGCGGCGTTGATGGCGCCGTCGATGCGGCCCAGGGCCTCGCCCGCCGCCGCCATCACGGCCTCCAGCGACGCCGCGTCGGTGATGTCGCCGGCCATGGCCGTGGCGGCGGGCACCCGCTCGGCGATGGCCGCCAGGCGCGTCGCGTGGTTGTCGAACAGAAACAGGCGGGCGCCCCGCCGGTCCAGGGCGTGGACCATGTCGGCCGCCAATCCGCCGCCGGCCCCGGCGATGATGATGCCCTTGCCGGCGACGTCGAACAGGGGGTCCGTGGGTTGGGTCACGGCGGTGAACCTTTCTAAGAATCTTTCTGAAAACACGATATCGGCATAATGACACCCGTTCCACATTATGATACGTTTTGTTTCGAAAAATGAAAATCCAACGCTCCGACGCCGGGAAAGGGTCCCCGCCGAGGAACCGACTCACAAGGGAGGTCTATATGATGACGACTAGCTTGCGTCGCCTGGGAATGGCGGCCGTTGTTTCCGCCGCCGCCATTGCCGGCACCGCCGGCGTCGCCAAGGCGGCCGACGCCGTGCCGGTGCTGCTGTGCCCGTTCGGGTGCGGCCCCATGGCCGGCGACACCATCCTGATGAACCAGCTGATCCAGAGCCAGTCCGACGTGATGCTGCTGCCGCAGGAAACCCCCGGCTACATGTATAACGTCCGCGAAATGGGCATGAACAAGAGCAAGTGGAAGACCTCGATCTTCGCCACCGAGGACACCCTGATCCAGCTGGCCTACGCCGGCGGCTCCAAGGAGATGGAAGAGTTCCTGCCCGAGCCGGTGAAGGTGCCGTGGAAGCTGCTGTACGGCGAGGCCTGGTGGGGACAGGGCAAGTTCCTGGCCACCTTCGACTGCAGCCTGAAGACCATGGCCGACCTGAAGGGCAAGCGCATTTCCCTGGGCCTGCGCGGGCAGTCGGACTGGGGCGTGTTCTCGCGCCTGCTGCTGGAGCACGTGTTCGGCATCACGCCCGAAAACACCGACGTGCGCCACATGACCCCGGGCCAGCTCACCCAGCAGCTGATCGACGGCGCCACCGACGCCGCCGTGACGCCCATCGGTGCCGAACCCACGCTGAAGAACTTCCTGATCCCCGGCCCGGTGCGCCAGCTCGAGGCCACCGGCAAGAAGATCTGCTACCTGGGCGTGACCAAGCAGCAGATCGACGATCTGAACAAGAAGTTCGACACCACCTTCCTGCACATCGAACTGCCGCCCAACACCCTGCCGCACCAGACCGAGCCCCTGGGCGTCGGCTTCGACCGCGCCTTCAAGGCCGTGCACCCGGAATTCCCCGAGGACCGCGCCTACAAGGTGGTCAAGGCGGTGGCCCAGATCGGCCCGAAGATGAAGGACCTGCACGCCCTGTGGAAGATCTGGTCGCCCGAGCTGATGACCTGCGGCCTGTCCGAGGAAAACACCCATCCGGGCGCCATCCGCGCCTACAAGGAACTGGGCCTGTGGGACCTGGCCAAGAAGTGCGACCCCATGACCTATCCCCAGTGATCGGGTCTCCAGTGATGGGCTCCCCGTGATTGGGACCCTTCGAACCTGAAGCGGGGGCCCGGGCCGGCACAAGACCGGCCCGGGCCCTTCCCTAACCAGCCAGAGGCGACAGCCCGGCGGGACCGGTGGCCATCGGCCCCGCGCCTTCCGTCGCCGAAAACAACAAACGCTGGAGTGCACACATGATCCGGCTGACCAAGCTGCGCCGCATCGTCAACATCCCCGTCCTGGTCATCGGCGCCGCGCTGACCGTCTATATCGGCATCGCCGCCTTCGGCTGGGTCAAGAACTCGTCCGAGCACTACTCCATCTTCATCCTGGGCACCTGCCTGATGGCCGGCCTGCTGGCCATCCGCAACATCTGCGACGAGCGGATCAACGGGCTGGACAAGCGGTTCTTCCGCCTGCGCATGGCGGCCAGCGTGGTGGCCCTGGTGGTCAGCGGGGTGGCCATGGGCTATGTGCTGCTCCACGCCGTGGACCTGGAGCGCAAGCAGCCCTTCTTCAGCGACACGGACATGATCTTCGGCTGGCTGATGACCGGCTCGATCCTGCTGCTGACCCTGCTGCACTGGGGCTGGCTGCTGACCACCGTCATCACCATTTCCATCATCTACTTCTTCAACGGGCACCTGATCGAAAGCCCGCTGTTCATCACCCCCCATTACGATCCCAAGTTCGTCATGAACTACATCGGCCTGGGCACCAACCAGGGCTTCTACTACCTGGCCCAGGTGGCCGCCGATTCCATCTATTTCCTGATCATCTACGCCGCCATCCTGCTGGGCGTGGGCATGCTGGACATGGTGCTGGAGGTGGGCAAGATCACCGGCCGGCGCATGTCGGGCGGGGCCGCCGGGCCGGCCATCATCGGCTCGGGCATCGTCGCCTCGATCATGGGCCAGGCGGTATCCAACGTGGTGCTGACCGGCCGCCTGACCGTGCCCATGATGAAGAAGTACGGCTATTCCGGGTCCATGGCCGGGGCCATCGAGGCCACGGCTTCCACGGCCGGACAGATCATGCCGCCCATCCTGGGCCTGGCCGCCTTCATCATCGCCTCGTTCCTCAACCGGCCCTACATCGACGTGGCCCTGTCGGCCATGATTCCGGGCCTGCTGTACCTGGTGGGCATCTCCATCGCCGTGGCCGTCTACGCGCGCCGTCATGACCTGCCCAGGCTGGCCGAAAAGGCCAACACGCGCATGATCCGGCTCATGCTGCCCACGTTCCTGATCTCCTTCGGCGCCGTGCTGTGGCTGCTGCTGGGCTACCGCTCGCCGGCCATCGCCGGTCTGGTGGGCATCCTGCTGGCCTTCGTCATGTGCCTGTTCCAGGGCAAGTACCGGCCCAACGCCCGGCAGATCTACGACGCCGTCGAGGAAGGCTTCTACCTGGTGGCCGTGCTGTCGCTGCTGCTGATCGCCATCGGCCCCCTGGGCCAGGTGATGCTGACCACCAACCTGTCGGGGCGCCTGGGCTCGGTCCTGGTGCAGTACCTGCCCGATGCCCAGTTGCCGCTGCTGCTGGGCGCCATGGTGGTGTCGCTGATCCTGGGCATGGGCCTGCCCACGCCCGTGGCCTACATCATCGTCGCCCTGGCCCTGGTGCCGTTCATGCAGCAGATCGGCGTGCCGCCCCTGCAGGCCCATTTCTTCGTCTTCTACTTCGCCGTCTTTTCCACCCTGACGCCACCGGTGGCGGTCAGCGTGCTGGCGGCGGCCAAGCTGGCCGGGGCGTCGTTCCTGTCCACGGCCTGGGATTCCATGAAGATGGCCATGACCACCTTCATCATTCCCTTCGCCTTCGTGTTCTCGCCCGAGCTGATGTCCTTCCCCCACATGTCGTGGAATGTCCTGCCGGCGGTGCTGGAGGTGATGGCCATCCAGTGGACCGTGTCCATCGCCGCCTACGGCTACATCTTCCGGCCCCTGGCGGGATGGGAACGGCTGCTGTTCGCCATCGCCACCCTGTGCGGCTTCCTGGGCATGACCGACGTGGGCAAGGAATACTTCATCGCCCAGGCGGCCATCTTCTTCCCCCTGGCCGCCTATGCCTACCTGACCCGCGGCCGGCCCCGGCCGGAAGCCGCCGGCCATGGCTGATCGCGCCCCCCTGCACGGCACGACCCCGCCCGCCGGCGACCTTTCCGGGAAGTGTGCCCTGGTCACCGGATCGACCAGCGGCATCGGCCTGGGCATCGCCCGGGCCCTTGCCGGGGCCGGCGCGGACGTCATGCTGAGCGGGTTCGGCGACCCACGCGCCATCGAGACCCTGCGGGCCGACATGGAAGACCGGGCCGGGGTGCGCGTGCGCCACGACCCGGCCGACCTGTCGGTGCCGGCCGAGATCGAACGCCTGATGGCCGATACCGCCGCCACGCTGGGGCCGCCGGACATCCTGGTCAACAACGCCGGCCTGCAGCACGTGGCGCCGCTGGACGCCTTCCCGCCCGACACCTGGGACCGGATCATCGCCATCAACCGGACGGCGGCCCTCCGCGCCACCCGCCTGGCCCTGCCGGCCATGCGGCGGCGGGCCTGGGGGCGCGTGGTCAACGTGGTGTCCACCCACGGGCTGGTGGCCTCGCCGGGCAAGTCCGCCTATATCGCGGCCAAGCACGGCCTGGCCGGCCTGACCAAGGCGGCGGCCCTGGAGGCGGCGGCCGACGGCATCACCGCGAACGGCATCTGCCCGGGCTATGTGCGGACGGACCTGATCGAGCGCCAGATCGCCGACCTGGCGGCCCAGCGCGGCGAGGCGGCCGAGGCCGTGGCCGTCGACATGCTGGCCGAAAAGCACCCCAGCGGGCGGTTCGTGGAAATCGAGCAGGTGGCCGCCCTGGCGCTGTTCCTGTGCTCGGACGCGGCGGCGTCGATCACCGGCACCCTGCTGCCCGTGGACGGCGGCTGGACGGCCCGTTAGGGCCCCTTCCCCCTAGATCGGTTCCAGGACGATCAGCGGCTGGTCGAATTCCACCAGCGCGGCGTCCTCGGCGGCGATGGACACCACCCGGCCGTCGGCCGGCGCCTCGATGGTGGTGTACAGCTTCATGACCTCGATCAGGCACAGGGGATCGCCGGCCTTGACCACGGTCCCCTCCTCGACGAACGGCGGCTCCTCGGGCTTGGAACGGCGATAGAAGGTGCCCACCATGGGCGCGCTCACTGTCTTGCCGTCGGCGGCAGGGGCCTCGCCAGGCGCGCCGGGCGACATCTCTGCGAGCGCTGCCGGTACAGCTGCAGCGGCGGGCGCCGGCGGCGGCGCCTGCATGGGCATCACCA
>JAGREA010000234.1 GCA_020446745.1 Rhodobacterales bacterium
CTTCCCCCAAAACCGAAATCCCAGGGGAAAAACAAGAGCCGTTCCTTACGCACAAGAAAGACGTTCCAACATCCCCTTACCAGGAACGCCGGAACCATCAATCAGGATACGCTTCAGAAACAGTCTTCATGCCGACGCCAAAAACAGCCAGCCCAAAACCGCCGTCCACGCATCCCTTCCGAGATATGTACTTGTCAAAGAGCGATGGACGCGACTTTCACGTCCGGGCCCGCGTTGCCTTGGGCCATCGATCCACGTTACCGGTGATCGGAACCGTCACCCACCGAAGCGCGGGAGCGAACGGAGCCAGCGATTATATGGCCCCTCCGCACCCTTGACAACAGCGGGTGGTGAAAAATCGCCGACGGGGGCGTGCCCCGCGGCGACGGAGGGGTGTATACCCGCCCACCTTCCGGCCGTCCAGAGAAAAATTCAAAAAAACGACATGTGATGGCCATGGGCGGCGGACCGCCCCTGCCCGCTCCCGCCATGGGGGAATGGGTGGGTGCTGGATGGCCGCTCTCGTGGTCAACGATGTGCCGGTGGAAGGGCCTTTCTCACCACAGAGAACACGCCCTCTCCGTGCCTCTGCATCTCTGTGGTTGCAACGCCATCGCCGTCGGCACCTGTTGCCGCCGGCGGGGGGCGTGGTACCGTCGGGAATCGTTTTTCGGGGAGACCGGTTCATGGCGCTGAAGGTGTGGAAAGGGCTGGCCGTCCTGTTGGCCGTGGTGCTGGTGCTGGCGACGACGCCATCCAGGGCCGCCCCGAAGGACAGCCTGGTGATCGGCATCTCGCAGTTCCCGTCCACCTTCCACCCCAACATCGATTCCATGATGGCCAAGTCCTACATCCTGGCCTTCACCCGCCGCCCCATGACCACCTGGGGCCCGGACTGGAAGCTGGCCTGCCTGCTGTGCACCGACCTGCCGACCCTGGAGAACGGCGGCGCCGTGCGCGAAACCACCCCCGAGGGCAAGCCGGGCGTGGCCGTCACCTACAGGATCCACCCCCAGGCCACCTGGGGCGACGGCACGCCGGTGACCAGCCGCGACGTGGCCTTCACCGTGCGCGTGGGCCGCGACCCGCGCAGCGGCTTCGCCTCGGCCGAGTCCTATCGCCACATCCACCAGGTGGACACCCCCGACGACAAGACGGTGGTGCTGCACGTGGACAAGCTGGACTTCACCTACAACGACCTGAGCACCATGGGCCTGATCCCCGAGCACCTGGACCGGGAGGCGGCCCACGACCCGGCGCTCTATCGCACCCGCACCACCTTCGATACCGACACCACCAACCCGGGCCTGTACTTCGGCCCCTACCGCATCACCCGGGTGGTGCCCGGCGCCCACGTGGTGCTGGAGCCCAACCCCACCTGGTACGGCCCGGTCCCGGCCTTCAAGCGCATCGTGGTGCGGGCCATCGGCAACACGGCGGCCCTGGAAGCCAACCTGCTGTCGGGCGAGATCGACATGATCGCCGGCGAACTGGGGCTGACCGTGGACCAGGCCCTGGCCTTCGAGAAGCGCCACGGCGGCCGCTATGCCATGGTCTACAAGCCCGGCCTGATCTATGAGCACGTGGACCTGAACCGGGACAACCCCATCCTGCAGGACGCCCGGGTGCGCCAGGCCCTGCTGCTGGCCCTGGACCGCGAGGCCCTGACCCAGCAACTGTTCGCCGGCCGCCAGCCCGTGGCCCACACCAGCATCAACCCCCTGGACCCGGCCTTCGCCGACGACGTGCCCACCTATGCCCACGATCCCCAGCGGGCCGCCGACCTGCTGGCCGAGGCCGGCTGGGGGCGCCTGCAGGGCGGCGTGCGGGTGAACGACAGGGGCGAGCCCCTGCGCCTGGAGATCATGACCACCGCCGGCAACCGCACCCGGGAGCTGGTGGAGCAGGTGCTGCAGAGCGCCTGGAAACAGGTGGGCGTGCAGGTGACCATCCGCAACGAGCCGGCCCGGGTGTTCTTCGGCCAGACGGTGACCCAGCGCCGCTACCCGGCCATGGCCATGTACGCCTGGATCTCGGCCCCGGAAAGCGTGCCGAAAACCACGCTCCATTCCGCCTACATCCCCACCGAGGCCAACAACTGGGCCGGCCAGAACAGCGCCGGCTACGCCAACCCGGAGATGGACACGCTGCTGGACACCCTGGAGCTGGAGATGGACCCGGAAAAGCGCCAGGCCCTGTGGCGGCAGCTCCAGCACATCTATGCCGCCGACCTGCCGGCCCTGCCCCTGTACTTCCGCGCCAACGCCCACATCTGGCCGAAATGGCTGACCGGCGTGACGCCCACGGGCAACCAGTTCCCCTCGTCCCTGTGGGTCGAGCGGTGGGGCGCGAAGTAGGGCCGCCCCGGGCATGGCGCGCCACCTGATCGACCGGCTGATCCAGTCCGCCGTGGTGATCGCCGTCATGTCCTTCGTCATCTA
>JAGREA010000235.1 GCA_020446745.1 Rhodobacterales bacterium
CACCGAGGTGCTGGGCCTGGTCAAGGCGCAGCAGGTGAAGAACGCGGTGATCGTGCCCGTGGGCTCGAAGGGCGGTTTCGTGCTGAAGCGCCCCACGCCCCCCGGCGACCGGGACGCCTTCATGGCCGAGGGCATCGCCTGCTACAAGACCTTCATCCGCGGCCTGCTGGACCTGACCGACAACCTGACGCCCGACGGCGTGGCCCCGCCCCACGCCGTGGTGCGCCGCGACGACAACGACCCCTACCTGGTGGTGGCGGCCGACAAGGGCACCGCCACGTTTTCCGACATCGCCAACGGGGTGGCGGCGGAATACGGCTTCTGGCTGGGCGACGCCTTCGCCTCGGGCGGCAGCCAGGGGTATGACCACAAGGGCATGGGCATCACCGCCCGGGGGGCCTGGGAATCGGTCAAGCGCCACTTCCGGGAAATGGGCCACGACACCCAGGCCCAGGACTTCACGGTGATCGGCGTGGGCGACATGTCGGGCGACGTGTTCGGCAACGGCATGCTGCTGTCGCCCCACATCCGCCTGCTGGCGGCCTTCAACCACCTGCACATCTTCATCGACCCCGACCCGGACCCGGCGGCCGGCTTCGCCGAGCGCCAGCGCCTGTTCAACCTGCCGCGGTCGACCTGGACCGATTACGACGCCAAGCTGATCTCCGCCGGCGGCGGGGTGTTCGAACGGTCGGCCAAGGCCATCACCCTGAGCCCGCAGATCCAGAACCGGTTCGGCATCCTGAAGGACAAGGTGACGCCGGCCGAACTGATGCGCGCCCTGCTGCGGGCCGACGTGGACCTGCTGTGGTTCGGCGGCATCGGCACCTATCTGAAGGCCTCCACCGAAAACCATGTCGAGGTGGGCGACCGGGCCAACGACGCCATCCGCATCGATGCCCCGGAACTGCGCTGCCGGGTGATCGGCGAGGGCGCCAACCTGGGCCTGACCCAGCGCAGCCGCATCGAGGCCGCCCTGGCCGGAGTGCGCCTGAACACCGACTTCATCGACAATTCGGCCGGCGTGGACTGCTCGGACCACGAGGTCAACATCAAGATCCTGCTGGACCACGTGGTGGCCAACGGCGACATGACCATGAAGCAGCGCAACGCCCTGCTGGTGCGCATGACCGACGAGGTGGCCGAACTGGTGCTGCGCGACAACTACCTGCAGGCCCAGGCCATCACCCTGGTGCAGTCGGGCGGCGTGGAGGTGCTGGACGAGAAGGTCCGCCTGATGCGCAAGCTGGAAAAGATCGGCCGCCTGGACCGCAACGTGGAATTCCTGCCCGACGACGAGACCCTGGCCGACCGGGCGGCGGCGCGCCTGGGCCTGACCCGGCCCGAGATCTCGGTGATCATTTCCTACGCCAAGATCTGGCTGTACGACGAACTGCTGCAGTCCGCCCTGCCCGACGATCCCCACCTGGCCGAGGACCTGTACCGCTACTTCCCCACGCCGCTGCAGGGCAAGTACAAGGACATGATCGGCCAGCACCGCCTGCGGCGCGAGATCATCGCCACCCGGGTGACCAATTCCATGATCAACCGGGTCGGCGGGTCGTTCGTCAACATGCTGACGGAAAAGACGGGCATGAGCCCGGAAGACATCGCCCGGGCCTATATCGTGACCCGCGAGGTCTATGCCCTGCGGCCCCTGTGGGACCGCATCGAGACCCTGGACAACCAGGTGGAGGCCCCGGTGCAGACGGCCCTGATGCTGGAGATCAACAAGCTGATCCAGCGGGGCACCCTGTGGTTCCTGCGCAACGCCGAACACCCCATCGACGTGGGCGCCAATTCGGCCGCCTTCGCCGCCGGGGTGGCGGAACTGGCGGCGTCGCTGGACGGCGTGCTGCCGCGCCACTACCTGGACGACATGGCCACCCGGGCCGCGCCGCTGATCGAACGCGGCGTGCCCCAGGACCTGGCCATGGACGTGACGGGCCTGGTCAACATGGCGTCGGGCGGCGACATCGTGCGCCTGGCCGCCGGGGCCGACGCCGACGTGCGCCAGGTGGCGCGGCTGTACTTCGCCATGGGCAGCCGGTTCCGCCTGGGCCGCCTGCGGGCCGCCGCCGAGGGCCTGATCGCCGACACCCACTGGCAGAAGCTGGCCGTGGACGCGGTGATCGAGGAACTGTACGGCCACCAGCTCACCCTGGCCGCCCTGGTGCTGCCCCACGCCGGGGTGGACGCGGCGCCCGAGCGGGCCATCGACATCTGGGCCGAGGAGAACAACGCGGCCGTGGAGCGCATGGACCAGCTGCTGGGCGAGCTGTTCAGCGGCGACATCACCGACCTGTCGATGATCGCCGTGGCCAGCCGCGAACTGCGGGCCCTGTCGGCCCTGGCCCGGCCGGTGACGGCGCCGGCCGCCGCCGCGGCGGCGAGCTGAGAGGATGGAGGACCCGTCCTCCCCCGCCGCTTCCGGCCCGGCCCCAGGCCCGGACCCAGGCCCGTCCCCCAGACGGGGGCTGGTGGCCTGGGCCGTGTTCGACTGGGCCAATTCGGCCTTCCCGGCGGTGATCGTCACCTTCGTGTTCGCCGCCTATTTCACCCAGGGCGTGGCCGCCGACACGGTGACCGGCACGGCCCAGTGGGGCTGGGCCATGAGCCTGTCGGCCCTGGCCGTGGCCCTGTCGGCCCCGGTGCTGGGCGCCGTGGCCGACCAGACCGGGCGGCGCAAGCCCTGGCTGGCCCTGTTCACCGCGCTGTGCGTGGGCGCCACGGCGGCCCTGTGGCCGGTGGAGCCCGACACCGCCTGGGTGCCCTGGGCCCTGGTGGCCGTGGCCCTGGCCAACCTGGCCTTCGAATCGGGCATGGTGTTCTACAACGCCATGCTGGCCGACCTGGCGCCGCCGGAACGCATCGGCCGCTGGTCCGGCTGGGGCTGGGGGCTGGGCTATGCCGGCGGCGTGGCGTGCCTGACCATCGCCCTGCTGGTGTTCGTGCAGGCCGACCACCCGCCCTTCGGCCTGGACCGGGAGCAGGCCGAGCACGTGCGCGCCGTGGCCCCGCTGGTGGCCCTGTGGACGGCCCTGTTCTCGCTGCCCCTGTTCCTGTTCACGCCCGACACGCCACGCACGGGCACGCCCCTGTCCCAGGCCCTGGTGGCCGGGCCCCGCACCCTGTGGAAGACGCTGCGCAACGTGCGCCGCCACGGCGCCGTGGCCCGCTTCCTGCTGGCCCGCATGATCTACATCGACGGCCTGAACACCCTGTTCGCCTTCGGCGGGGTGTACGCCGCCGGCACCTTCGGCATGGAGCTGGCCGAGGTGATCCAGTTCGGCCTGGCCCTGAACGTGACCGCCGGTATCGGTTCGGCCCTGTTCGCCGTGCTGGACGACCGCATCGGGCCGAAGCGGGTGATCCTCATCTCGGTGGGCTGCCTGGCGGTGCTGGGCACGGGGGTGCTGCTGGTCCACGACAAGGCCCTGTTCTGGGCCCTGGGCCTGGCCCTGGGGCTGTTCGTGGGACCCACCCAGTCGGCCAGCCGCTCGCTGATGGCCCACCTGGCGCCGGCCGACCTGCGCACGGAAATGTTCGGCCTGTTCGCCCTGTCGGGCAAGGCCACGGCCTGGATGGGCCCGGCCGTGCTGGCCTGGGTGACCGAGGCCTTCGCCAGCCAGCGGGCCGGCATGGGCTCGATCCTGGTGTTTTTCGCCATCGGCATGGCGCTGATGGCCGGGGTGCCCGACCAGCGGGCCCGGCCGCCGGAACGGGCCGATTGATCACCGCACCGCCGAGGTTTATACACACGGGCCATGAGCTTCCCTGACCGCATGCCCCCCGATGCCGGGGCCTACGCCGATGCCTATTTCGCCGAACTGGCGCGGGCCCAGGCGTCCATCGACCGTTCCGCCATCGCCGCCGCCGCCGATCTTCTGGGCACGCTTTACGCCCGGGGCGGAACCCTGTTCGTGTGCGGCAACGGCGGCTCGGCGCTGATCGCCGACAGCTTCAATTCCGACCACGCCAAGCTGATCTCGACGGGCACCGACATCACGCCCCGGGTGGTGGCCCTGGCCGGCAGCCTGTCGCTGCTGACGGCCATCGGCAACGACTTCGGCTACGACCAGGTGTTCGTCTATCCGCTGAAAAGCCTGGCCCGGCCCGGCGACGGACTGCTGACCATTTCCAGCTCGGGCGATTCGGAAAACATCGTCCAGGCCCTGGCCTGGGCCCGCGAGACGGGGCTGGACACGGTGAGCTTCACGGGCTTCGGCGGCGGCCGCAGCCGCACGATGGCCGACGTGAACCTGCACGTGGCGGCCGACAACTACGGCATCGTCGAGGACGTGCACCAGTCCCTGATGCACCTTCTGGCCCACCACATCCGCGCCGCCCGCATGCCCGAGGACCGCATCGCCGCCACGGCGTTTTGAGGAATTCCTTGATGGAAGCGTGAATTTTTTCCTTGACAAAATGGAACAAATAGCTAACATCTAGCCCGTCAACGCCACCGGTGTGCCCATCGCGCCCGGTGGCTTTTTCGTGCCGCCGCGCCCGCCCGGGCCGGCGGCTTTTTTTGTTCCAGGAAAGGAGATCCCATGCCCCCGGACGACCGGCTGCTTCCGCGCGCCCGCCATCCCTTCGACCTGTCCGAGCCCGTCGGGCCCCGGGCCCCCAACCGCCGCGACGACGTGATCAAGGTGGAAACCCTGCTGGGCAACGCGGGTTCCGACATTCTGGACCGCACCGGCGGCCCCACGGGCTGGTACGGCGCGGCCTTTGACCGGGCCCTGCGCGACTGGCAGAAGTCCAACGACCTGAAGGCCGACGGCATCGCCAACCCGGGCGGTCCCACGGTGCGGGCGGCCCAGGCCAAGGCCCCCGCCCTGGCCGCCACCCGTCCGGCCACGCCGGACGAGGTTGAGGCCCACCACGCCGCCCGGGCCGCCGGCCGGCCGGGCCCCC
>JAGREA010000003.1 GCA_020446745.1 Rhodobacterales bacterium
CGGACCAGCGGTCGAAACGCAAGCGCCCCGGCGCAAGCGCCGGGGCGGCAGGGGCCGATGCGGCCTGGGTCACGATTCCGGGCCGTTGTCGAAGCGCACTTCGTCCACCAGTTTCGAGGCCTGGCCGCGCAGCGCCGCCACGGCGGCCAGGTTCAGGGTGTCGGCCTTGAAGTCTCCCCACGAGGCGACCAGGGGGTGCAGGGCGATGCCCGGCTTCACCGGGTATTCCAGGTTCAACTCGGCGTACAGGTGCTGGGCCTCGTCGCTGCTCAGGAATTCCAGCAGCTTGATGGCGCCGGCCCGGTTCTTGGCCGACTTGGTGACCCCGGCGCCCGACACGTTCACGTGGGTGCCGATGCCCGCCTGGTCGGGGAACACCACCCGCACGGCCTCGGCCCACTTCTTCTGTTCGGGCTTTTTGTCGTTGGTGGCCATCTTGCCCATGTAATAGGTGTTGGCGATGCCCACGTCGCACTGGCCTTCGTAGATGGCCTTGGCCTGGGCCCGGTCGTTGCCCTGGGGCTTGCGGGCCAGGTTGTCGCGCAGGCCGGTCAGCCAGGCCCGGGCGCCGTCCAGCCCCTTGTGGGCGATGACCGCGGCGATCAGCGACACGTTGTACACGTGCTTGCCCGAACGGATGCACACCCGGCCCTTCATGTGCGGCTTGGCCAAGTCGTCATAGGACGTCAGCTCGCCGGGCTTCACCCGGTCCTTGCTGGCGAACAGGATGCGGGCCCGGGTGGTCAGGCCGAACCACAGGCCGTCGGGGTGGCGGTACTGGGGCGGGATGTTGGCGTCCAGCACGGTGGAATGCACGGGCGCCAGCAGGCCGGCCTCGGTCAGGTCGTTCAGGCGGCCGATGTCGACGGTCAGGATGGCGTCGGCGGGGCTGTTCATGCCCTCGGCCTTCAGGCGCTCCACCATGCCCTTCTGGGCGAACACCACGTTCACCTTGGTGCCGGTCTTGGCGGTGAAGGCGTCCAGCAGCGGCTGGATCAGGAACGGCTGGCGCAGGGAGTAGAGGTTGACCTCGTCGGCCCGGGCCTGGGGCGCGGCGGCGGCGCCGGCCACGGCCACCAGGGCCAGCGCCGGCACCAGCTTCAGGAACGCGGCGCGCGCGGCTTTGCGGGCAACGGGGGCAAGGGCGGAGATGCGGGGGGGCATGGGGTGCTCCTGATATTAAGAATAATTCTCAAATAGGGGCGCGCATCCTAGCTTGGATCGACCCCCGGTGCAAATCCTTTGCGGGACAAGAAGAGGGCCGGACCAGGGGGCAGACCAGGGGTTGGACCAGGGGCCGTGAAGGGGGGCGTGGCGGTGGGCCACCACGGCGAGGGCTGGTCATCCCGGCGCGGTTCGTGCAGACTTTGCCGGCGGGGCGCATGGGCGCCGCCGCCATCGGACCGATGATCGCGCCGGCGGCCCGGCCGGGGACCCGTCCCCGGGGCAGGGGCCGGCCGGACAGGGAAGAACACGCATGAAGGTTTCCAAGACCGGCGGCTCGCGGGGCGTCTCCGGACCCGGACGGACTCAGGGACGGGGGCCCGCCAAGGGCGCCTCGGGCCCGGGCTTCGCCGACTCCCTGCGCGAGGCCACGGCCACCCTGGCCACCGAGGCGCCCCTGGAAACCACCGCGCCCACGGCCATCGAGTCCATGCTGGCGGCCCAGGAAGTGCCCGACGCCACCGACGGCCAGGCGCGCCGCCGCCAGGTGGCCCACGGCCACGACCTGCTGGACCGGCTGGAGGACATCCGCACCGGCCTGCTGCTGGGCGCCATCCCCAAGGACCGCCTGGCCGGCCTGGCCCAGGCGGTGCGCAACCGGCGTCGCGAGTCCACGGATCCGCGCCTGGACGCCCTGCTGGATGAAATCGAACTGCGCGCCGAAGTTGAGATCGCAAAGTTGACTCAACGCGACTGAATATCGCTCACTTTGTTGCGGTGCAGCATTTTCGCCAATTCTTTCAAAATATTGACGGACCGTTCAGGCCAAACAGTGGCTTGCGGCCCGAGGCCGACAAATCTATATTCCGCGGCGACGAGGCAACCTAGGGGGAGACGCCGTCGCGATGAACGTCACTCTGCCGCCGGACTACAAGCCTTCCGACAAGGAAGAGTTCATGAGCTCGATGATGTTGGAGTACTTCCGGCAGAAGCTGCTGCGGTGGCGCGCGGAGCTGTTGAGCGAGTCCAACGAGACCCTGCAGAACCTGCAGGCGGGGGGCACCCTGGAACCGGACATCGCCGACCGGGCCTCCATCGAGACGGACCGGTCCCTGGAACTGCGGACCCGCGACCGGGCGCGCAAACTGATCGCCAAGATCGACGACGCCCTGGAACGGATCAGCGACGGCTCCTACGGCTATTGCGAGGAAACCAACGAGCCGATCTCCGTCGGCCGTCTGGAGGCCCGCCCCATCGCCACCCTGAGCATCGAGGCCCAGGAGCGCCACGAGCGCCTGGAGAAGACCCACCGCGACGACGCCTGAGGCGGGGCCAGGGGCGCCCGACCGCGCGAACGAACGGGGGAGCGCCTGGCGCTCCCTTTTTTTGTCCTGGCCTGGCCACCGCGGCCGGCGCAGACTCGAACCCTGGAGTCTGCCACGCGAGGGAACCATGAGCAGCGGCTGGGGATGCCCCCACGAAGACCAGGGAACCTGCCGGCGCCTGTCGGGCCTGCCCTGTGATCCGGGCATGAAGGGCTGCATCCTGTCGGGCCGGTTCCACTTCGTCGACGACGTGAAGGACGCCCCCGTCAGGCGACCCAAGGCCAAGCGGGACTCGCCCAAGCATGACGGGGACTGAAACCGGCCCCGCAATGGTTTGACAAACGGGCCGAACTGCCCTTCGTTGGGGGCCAACCAAAGGCGCGATCAAGGCAAGGGAGGATCGACATGTTCACGGCACTGGTACTGGAACAGGCGGACGGCAAGGTCACGGCCGGCATGCAGACCCTGGAGGACGACCGCCTGCCGGACGGCGACGTTCTGGTGGACGTGGAATACTCCACCCTGAACTACAAGGACGGCATGATCGTCAACGGCCTGGGCCGGCTGGTGCGCGACTACCCCCACGTGCCGGGCATCGACTTCGCCGGCGTGGTGGCCGATTCCGCGTCGTCCCTGTTCAAGACCGGCGACCGGGTGGTGCTGAACGGCTGGCGGGTGGGCGAGATCCACTGGGGCGGCTTCGCCACCAAGGCGCGGGTGAAGGGCGAATGGCTGGTGCCCCTGCCCGACGGCCTGACCACGCATGAGGCCATGGCCATCGGCACCGCCGGCTACACGGCCATGCTGGCCATCATGGCGCTGGAGGAACACGGCCTGAAGCCCGAGAACAAGGGCGAGGTGCTGGTCACCGGGGCGTCGGGCGGCGTGGGCTCCATCGCCGTCGCCGTGCTGGCCAACCTGGGCTACCGGGTGGCGGCCTCCACGGGCAGCGCCGCGTCCCACGACTACCTGAAGGGCCTGGGCGCCACCACCATCGTCGACCGGGCCGAATTCGCCGAGCCGCCGAAGGGGCCCCTGGCCTCGGAAAAGTGGTCGGGAATCATCGACAACGTGGGCGGCGCGCCCCTGGGCCACATGCTGCCGTCGCTGTGCTACTGGGGCAGCTGCGCCTCGGTGGGCAACACGGCGGGCATCCAGTTCACCGCCAACGTGCTGCCGTTCCTGCTGCGCGGCGTCAACCTGCTGGGCATCGATTCCAACACCTGCCCGCGCGAGCGGCGCATCGCCGCCTGGAAGCGCCTGGCCGCCGAACTGCCGCGCGACAAGCTGGCCGCCATGACCCACACCATCGGCCTGACCCAGGTGGTGGACGCGGCATCGACCATCCTGAAGGGGGCCGTGCAGGGGCGCACGGTCATCGACACCCATGGGTGACGAAGGCGCCTGACGGGCGCCTGACGGGCGCCGGATCGGCGCCTTCCCGGCACCTTCCTGGCACCTTCCCGGGCCATGACGGGGCCCCGTGGCGACGCGGGGCCCCGATTTTTGTCCGTTCCCTGGGACAGGATCCGGATTCCGGTCAATTTTTCAGTCCCCTGGCGCACGGCAAGGGGCTAAACTGACATCGGAACGTCATCTGGGGTGGCGCGCGGCACGGGGGTGCGCGGCGGCCCGGCCCGAAGCGCCACTTGGCGGTGCGGGATGACCAGGACGGGCAAGTCGAGGGGGAAGGTGTGTCTGAGAGGATACTGGCCATGGTCGCGCTGGCCGCGCTGGCCGTCTCGGCGCCGGGTCCCGCATCGACTCTCCTGGCGGCCGATGCGCCGCCCGTTTCCAATTATGGGGACTCCCAGCGCTGGTACGAGCAGGCGGCCCGCGGGGGCAACGCCGAGGCCCAGTTCCTGCTGGGCGTGCGCCTGGACGAAGGCGTGGGCGGCCGGGCCGATCCGGCGGCCGCCCTGGGCTGGTTCCGCGCCGCCGCCAAGCAGGGCCACGTGAAGGCCCAGGTGCGCCTGGCGCAGATGCTGTACCGGGGCCGCGGCGCCCCGGCCGACCCGGCCGAGGCCGCCAGCTGGTTCCACGTCGCCGCCGAAACCGGCGACACCGGGGCCCAGTACACCCTGGGGCTGATGCTGGAACGGGGCCGGGGCGTGGTCCGCGACACGGCCCAGGCCGCCCAGTGGTACACCCGCGCCGCGCAGGGGGGCGACAACCGGGCGCGCATGAACCTGGGGCTGCTGTACGCCCGGGGCGACGGCGTGGCGCGCGACCCGGTGCGGGCCCTGGCCTGGCTGACCCTGGCCGAGCGCCGGGGCGCCGGTGACCTGGGGGCGGTGACCGACGGCCTGAAGGCGGCCATGACCCCGGAACAGGCGGCCGCGGCGGCGGCCCTGGCCGACCGCCTGGGCCGGGAATCCCCGCCCCGCTAGGGCCCCGGGGCCCCCTTGACACCTTCCTCGCTTTGGCAGTATAGGCATGCCTCCATCGGCGCGACGGCCCGCCCGTCGCGGCCCCTTGGGGCGGAGTAGCTCAGCTGGTTAGAGCAGCGGAATCATAATCCGCGTGTCGGGGGTTCGAGTCCCTCCTCCGCTACCAATCATATCAACGCCCTGGCCGGCAACGGCCGGGGCGTTTTTTGTCGTGGAACAGGGGCGGGGGTCCGGGAATTTTCACATCGACCACGGCCATGGGCCGGTGCGCGCCGGCGCCCATTCTGCCTAAAAAATGTGATGGTGTTGCACAAAAAGTACTCAATCCTGCACAGGATTAAGAATGCACTATACAGGTCTTTTTATTTGTCGTTACACTCATGCGAAGGTCCGCGCGACGCGACGTTGAGCAGGGGGTGTACCGGGTGAGCAAGACCGAGAGAAAAGGCGCCACCAAAACGAAATACCGCATTCTGTCCGACGCCCTTCTGAAGGAAATCGAGGAGGGCAAGTGGCAGTCCGGCGATCGGTTGCCGTCGGAAGAAAAGCTGGTGTCGACGCTGGGCTACAGCCTGGGCACGGTCCAGCGCGCGCTGCGCTACCTGGCCGACCTGGGCGTCGTGGACCGGATCCACGGTTCGGGCACCTTCGTGGCGGGCGTGCAGGCGCCGACCGAACACCTGCGCCACTTCCGGTTCTTCGACGACGACGGCACCACGCTTCTGCCCACGTACTTCAAGACCATCAGCATCGCCCACTCCGACGTCGAGGGGCCCTGGGCCGAACGCCTCGGTCGCGATGGCCGGGGCTACATCAACATCAAGCGCCTGATCAGCGTGAACCACGAATTCGAGATTTTCAGCGAGCTGTACCTTCCCGGCGACAGGTTCTCGGTGCTGCTGGAGATGGACCCCGCCGACCTGGACGGCGTTTCCGTCCGCGACATGCTCGTGTCCCGATTCAGCATGCACACGCTGAAAGCGAAGCAGACCATCATGTGTGGTGTGTTTCCGCCGCGTGTCGGGAGAGAGATCAACGTCCCCATCGGCCAGTTCGGCATCATCCTGACGGTGAGCAGCACCACCCACCAGGACGTGCCCATCGTCTGGCAGCGCGCCTTCATTCCGCCGAACGACCGGCAAATGGAGTTCCTGACGACAATCCACGCTTAATGGCATCCACGCCCAAAGGGTCACCGTTTGGCCTTCCGTTAACCAACACAAACCCAAGGAGCTGACAGAATGAGTGCCCTAAGAAAGCAGGTTTCCTCCCGTTTCCTTGCCCGGTTCGCCAAAGGCGCCGGCGTGTCCGCGTGCGCGGCGCTGGCGATCGCGGGTTTCAGCGCGGTGTCCCAGGCCGAAGACTATCCCGAGATGAGCCTCAAGTTCGGCCACCAGTACAACGAAACCCATCCGCTCGCCCTGGGCGCCGTGCGCTTCGCCGACATCGTCAAGGAAAAGAGCGGCGGCAAGATCACCGTGCAGGTCTTCCCCAACAGCACCATCGGCAACGCGAAGAAGCTGCTC
The DNA here is from genome assembly GCA_020446745.1 of Rhodobacterales bacterium. GTDB lineage: Bacteria > Pseudomonadota > Alphaproteobacteria > Rhodospirillales > JACKKN01 > JAGREA01. Next base: position 6,406 of record JAGREA010000003.1, read on the forward strand.
GAGGCCATGCAGATCAACGTCGTCGACCTGGCGCTCGCGCCGACGACCAACGTGGCCAACTTCTACGAGCCGCTGAACATCTACTATCTGCCGTTCCTGTTCCGCGACCGCTTCCATGCCTATGCGGTTTCCGACGGCATGGTCGGCAAGGAACTGAACGAGGGCCTGCTGAAGAAGACCGGCTTCCGCACCATCGGCATGTATGAAAGCGGCTTCCGCACCATCACGACGCGCGACAAGAAGATCTCCATGCCCGACGACATGAAGGGCGTGAAGTTCCGCGTTGTCGGCAACCCGCTGAACGTCGCCACCTTCAAGGCGCTGGGCGCGAACGTCACCACCATGGCGCTGTCGGAAGTGTTCACCGCCCTGCAGCAGGGCACCGTGGACGGCCAGGACAACCCCATCGGCAACGTGAAGGCCTTCGGCTTCGACAAGGTGCAGAAGAACATCACGCTCTCCAACCACCAGTGGGCGGGCATCATGTTCCTGGCCAACGACCGCAAGTTCTCCAAGTACCCGAAGAACGTCCAGGACCTGCTGCTGAGCGCGGCCAAGGAAACGGAAAAGTGGGAACGTGACGAGATCAACAAGGTCGAGGCCAAGTACCTGGCCGAAATGGAAGCCGGCGGCATGACGGTGACCCGTCTGACTCCGACGCAGTCCAAGGCGTTCCAGGACAAGATGTCGGCCGTGTGGGAAGAATACACGCCGAAGATCGGCGCCGACCTGGTCAAGGCCGCCGTCGACACGAAGTAATCCTGGTCCCGTCAGGATTTTGGAGGGTTTCCGAATGCGTGTGTTCAAACCGGTTCTGGATTATTCCGAACGAATCCTGACGGCGACGTGCGCCATGCTCCTGGCATCCATGTTCGTGCTGGGGGTGATGACGGTGTTCTTCCGCTTCGTCATCCAAACGACGATCACGTTCCCCGACGAGTTGATCCGCTATTTCTTCATCTGGGTCATCGCGTTGGGGGCGGCGGTCGGCATTCGCCGCAACATGCATGCGGCCATCGGCGTGCTGGTCAGGGTATTGCCCGGCACGCTGGAGCGCCTGGCGCTTCTCACGGCGTCATTCTGCACCGCCGTGTTCTTCGCCGTCCTCATCGACAAGGGCTATCACTCGGTCGTTCTGGCGTCCGAACAGGTATCGCCCATCCTGGAAATATCCATGGCCTGGGTCTACCTGGCAGTCCCCGTCGGGGCACTGATCGGGTTCGTCTACACCGTCGAATTGTTCGTCACGCAACTCCTGGCGTCGTCGTCCGAACTTGTCACGGACGACCATTGAGGTTGCCGGCCAACACTTCAGCATAAGAGTGTCGCCCCATGATCGTCGCCGCCATTTTCGTTTCCCTCATCGGCCTGATGTTGATCCGGGTCCCCATCGCCGTGGCCCTGGGCATGTCGAGCATCCTGGGCCTGTACCTGAGTGACATCAGCCTGGAAATCGTCGTCCAGCAGATCGTCTCGTCCAACGACTCGTTCCCCCTGCTGGCCATTCCGTTCTTCATCCTGGCCGGCGAGATCATGTCGACCGGCGGCATGTCGCAGCGTCTGGTGAAGCTCGCCTCGTCGCTGGTCGGCCACTTCACCGGCGGGCTTGGCGCCGTCGCCATTATCGCCTCCAGCTTCTTCGCCGCCCTGTCCGGGTCCAACGCGGCGACGGTGGCGGCCATCGGCGGCGTGATGAACGGGCCGATGTCGGAAAAGGGCTACCGGCCGGCCTTCACCGCGGCCACCATCGCGGCGGCGGGCGTCACGGGAATGATCATCCCGCCGTCCATCCTGTTGATCCTGTACGGCATCGTGACCGGCGTTTCGATCACCGACCTGTTCATCGCCGGCTTCATCCCGGGGATCTTGATCTGCTTGAGCCTGCTGGTGCTGAACTGGTTCCAGACCCGGCGCGAGACCAGCATCGAAATCCAGCCGTTCCTGGGCTCGAAGCACATATTCGACAGCCTGAAGGAGGCCTTCTGGCCGCTGATGATGCCGGTGATCATCCTGACGGGGATTTACGGCGGCATCTTCACTCCGACGGAATCGGCGATCGTCGCCGTGCTGTACGGCCTGATCATCGGCTTCGCGTTCCGCGAGCTGACCCTGAAGTCGCTCTATACGGCGTTCTTCAAGTCGGTGCTTTCCGCCTCCATCGTGATGTTCATCATGAACAGCGCCAGCGTCTTCGCCTGGCTGCTGACCTTCAACCAGATCCCGCAGCAGATCTCGGCCTATCTGTCCGCCACGGCGAGCAGCCAGATCGTCTACATCCTGTTCGTGAACCTTTTCCTGTTGATGGTGGGAACGATGATGAACGCGGCCGCGGCCATCGTCATCTTCACCTCCATCCTCTATCCGGCCGCCCAGACCTTCGGCATCGATCCCGTGCTGTTCGGCATCATCATGACGGTGAACCTGAGCATCGGCACGGTCACGCCGCCGCTGGGCGTCGACCTGTTCATCGCCTCGGCGATCACCAACGTGTCGATCGAGAAGATCATCCAACACGTCTGGCCCTATATCCTTGTGCTGATCTTCGATCTGTTGCTGATCAGCTATTTCCCGCCGCTGTCACTGGCCCTGCTCAAGATTTTCCACTGACCGGGGGCGTCCAAGTCAACTTCTGGAACCGAACAAGAAAGTCAAAATGCCACATTCAACCTTCTCGCCTGAAAAGATGGGCTCCGCCACCGTTTCCCCCCAGGGAGCGTTCGAGGCCGGCTCGTTCCAGGAATTCACCGTGACCTATACCGCGGGCTATTTCGGCATCGACGATACCGGGTCCATCAAGGTGGTTCATCGCTTTGCCTCGGACATGGGACGCCCGCAGTTCGACAACCCCACGGCCCCCAACTACACGACCGTGGAGGCCAGCAACGGCGCCGTCCTGCATGTCGAATACGACATGAAGCGCAACATCCGCCCGTGGGACAAGACGCTCTACATCAAGGTGGTGCGGGGCTTCCTGCGCGAGGGCGACCAGATCGTCATCCGCTTCGGCGACCGCCGTCAGGGCTCGCCGGGCATCCGCCTGCAGACGTTCTGCGAGGAGACGTTCGAATTCCGGGTCCTGGTCGACGCCATCGCCGTCTACGACTACGTCGAGCTGCCCGAACAGCCGACGATCGCCATCGTCCCGGGGCCGCCCGTGCTGTACAAGGCGATCATGCCCACGCAGCGCCGCGTCGGGCAGGGCTTCACGCTCCGCCTGAAGGGCGAGGACGTGTGGGGCAACCCGACCGATCTGTGCGACGGCACGTTCACCCTCAAGTCGTCGGCGCCGGTGGCCGGCCTGCCGGAAACGGTCCGCTTCACCAAGGGCGCGTTCGCGGTCACCGTCGACGGCCTTGCCGTCCATGAAACGGGCGACGTGACCATCGACCTGATCAACGGCGCGGGGCGCACCGTGTGTTCGTCCAACCCCCTGCGGGTCACGGAAACGGCCACGCTTCTGCCCTACTGGGGTGACCTGCACGGCCAGTCCGAGGAAACCATCGGCACCAACTCGGCCCGCGATTTCTATGAATTCGCGCGCGACAAGGCGTTTCTGGACATCTGCGTCCACCAGGGCAACGACTTCCAGATCACCACCCCGTTCTGGGAGCACCTGAACGAGCTTTCGGCGGAATTCACCAAGGACGACGAATTCATCGTGTTCCCCGGCTGGGAATGGTCGGGCAACACCGGCCTGGGCGGCGACCGCAACGTGCTGCACATGAAGGAAGGCCGGCAGATCCACCGCTCGTCCCACGCCCTGGTCGAAGACAAGAGCGACGTCGAGACGGACGCCCTGTCGGCCGACCTGCTGTTCGAGGCCCTGAAGGGCGAGGACTGCGTGGTGTTCGCCCACATCGGCGGGCGCTATGCCGACATCAAGAACGGCCACGACACGCGCATCGAGCGTTCCGTTGAAGTGCACTCCGCTTGGGGCACCTTCGAATGGCTGGTCCACGATGCCTTCGAGCAGGGCTACCGGGTTGGCATCGTTTCCAACTCCGACGGCCACAAGGGGCGTCCGGGGGCGTCCCATCCGGGATCGACCAAGTTCGGCGCCTATGGCGGCCTGAGCTGCCTGCTGGCGCCGTCGCTGACCCGCGCGGGCCTCATGGAGGCCCTGCGCAAGCGCCACCACTATGGCACGACGGGCAGCCGCGTGGTGCTGGACACCCGCGCCCTGTTCGACACGCCGGCGGAACAGTTCTCCGACGACCCCAACCTGGGCGACGTCACCTCGACCATGGTTTCCGAATGCATGATGGGCGACATCCTGCGCTCGGGTGATGCCCAGGTGACCTTCAGGATCGACGTGCACGGCCCGTCGCCCATCGAGCGCATCGACATCCGCAACGGCCTGGAAACGCTCGAAGTGTTCCGCCCCTATTCGGAAGCGGACCTGGGGCGGCGCATCCGCATCCTGTGGGAAGGCTCGGAATACCGGGGCCGCGGGCGCGAGACCATCTGGGATGGCTTCGCCGAGCTGGCCGGCAACGTGTTCGAGTCCCTGGCGCCCATCAACCGCTACAACACGGACAAGAAGTTCGAGCAGACGGCGCCCAACCGGGTCGACTGGGAAGCCCTGACCACCGGCGGCTTCGGCGGCTTCGATGCGGTGCTGAAGGACGCCGACGCGGGCACGCTGAAGATCCACACCGCCCTGGTGCAACAGGAGATCAGGATCGCCGATATCGGCCGCGACGAGATGATCTTCGCCAACGGCGGGATCGACCGCCGCATCCGCATCTTCCGCATGCCGGACGAGAACCCGCACAAGACGGCGACCCTGGAACGCCGGATCACCCTGGCCGACGACAGGGACAACGCGCTCTACGTTCGTATCACGCACGAGGACGGGCACTTCGTCTGGTCCAGCCCGATCTACATCTTCCGCTGAACCGGGAAGCCCGCCGCGTCATCGACGTGGCGGGCTTTCGCCTGGTTGAACAGGGAGGGGCGGGCGGCGCGCCCGTCGGCGGTGCTCAGTCGCAGCGCACGGTCATGCCGCCGTCCACCACGATCTCCGTCCCGGTGATGAACCGGGCCTCGTCGGAGGCCAGGAACAGGGCCGCGTTGGCCGTGTCGCGGCCGTCGCCCATGAAGCCCAGGGGGATGCGCTTCACCCGCGAGGCCAGCAGGGCCTCGACATCGCCGCCCATGCGCTGGCCGGCCAGACGGGCCTCCACCATGGGCGTGTGAAGCTGCCCCGGTACCACCGTGTTCACCCGCACGCCCTGGGGCGCGTATTCCACCGCCACCACGCGGCTGAACTGGATCACCCCGGCCTTGGTGGCCGCATAGGCCGACTGGGCCGCGCCGGTCCACCGCAGGCCCGAGGTGGACGACGTGTTGACGATGGCCCCCGACCCCCGTTCCGCCATGTGCGGCAGCACCGACCGGCAGGTCAGGTAGACGGACTTCAGGTTGAAGGCCACCTGGCGGTCCCAGGTATCCTCGTCCATGTCCGCCGGGCCGCCCTTGGCCGACCCGCCCACGTTGTTGACCAGGATGTCCACCTGCCCGAAACGCTTCAGGCAGGCGGACACCATGGCCTCCACCGCCGCACGATGGGTCACGTCGCACAGATGTGCCTCGATCTCGCCGCCCGCGGCGCGGGTGCGCTCCAGAGTCTCGGCCATGGCCTCGGCCTTCAGGTCGACGGCGAACACCCGGGCGCCCTCCTCGGCGAAGCGCACGCAGGCCGCCCGCCCGTTGCCCCAGCCGGGGCCGACGCAGCCGGCGCCGGTGATGATGGCGACCTTGCCGTCCAGGCGTCCGCTCATCGCGCGATCTCCTCGAATCCGTAGAGCCGTTGCGGATTGTCCACCAGCAAGCGCCGCCGGGCCGCCGCGTCCGGCGCGATGTCCTGCAGCAGGTCCACCAGGATGCCGTCATCAGGCGGGTCGGCGCGGAAGTTGGGGTGCGGCCAGTCGGTGCCCCACAGGGTGCGGTCGGGGAACATCTCCACCAGCCGGCGGGCGAAGGGGGTGGCGTCGGCATAGGGCGGGTCCTGGCGCGAGCAGCGCTCGCTGCCCGACACCTTGACCCACACGTGGTCGTTTTCCAGCAGCCGCAGCAGGTTGCCGAAGGGTTCCTGGTCCAGGCCCCGCGAGGCGTCGATGCGGCCCATGTGGTCGATCACCACGGGCACCGGCAGGGCGGCCAGGACGGGCGCCAGGGTGCCGATCAGCCGGTCCTCCATGTGGACCACCAGCTGCCAGCCGGCGTCGGCCAGGCGCGGCGCCAGGGCCCGCAACTGGTCGGGCGTGGCGCCGGGCGCCAGGTGGGCCATGTAGTTGAACCGCACGCCGCGGAAGCCCTGGCCGTGCAGCCGGGCGATTTCGGCGGCGGACACGTCCGGCGGCGCCAGGGCGATGCCCAGGTAGCGGCCCGGCCGCGCCGCCAGGGCGTCGGCCGCCGCCCGGTTGTCGAACCCGTGGCAGCCCGACTGGACGATCACGCAGCGCTGGATGCCCAGCCGGTCGTGCAGGGCGAACAGCCGCTCCTTGGGCGCGTCGCCGGGCTTGAAGCCGCTGGCGGGGTCGAAGGGGAACACGGCCGTGGGGCCGAAAACGTGCACGTGGGTGTCGGTCGCCCCCGGGGGCAGGGCCAGGGTGGGGGTCGAGGGATCGGGCATCCAGGTGAGGGGCGCGTCGTTCATGGCAGCTCCGGCGCCGCTTCGGGCGGCGGCGAGATGCGGAACACGTTCAGGGTCAGCGAGATCAGCGTGTAGTAGCCCAGGACCCCCACCAGGTCGACCAGGCGCTGGGTCCCCAGCACGGCCTCGGCCTCGGCGTAGAGCGCGTCGTCCACGGCGCGGTCCTCCAGGGCCCGGCGGGAAAACCGGTAGACCACCGATTCCTCGGGATCCGGCAGGTCCGGCTCGGCGCCGGTGCGGATGGCTTCCACGGCGGCCGGCGACAGGCCGGCCTTCAGGCCCTGGGGCTTGTGGGCGAACCATTCGAATTCGGCCCCGTACAGGCGGGCCATGACCAGGATCGCCAGTTCCGACAGGCGCGGGTCCAGCGACGTGTCGTAGCGGCAGTAGCGGCCCAGGTCCTGGGCCCGGGCCGCCAGCTCGGGCCGGTGCAGCCATACGGCCAGGGGGCCGCGCACGCGCCCCCGGGGGCCGGCCAGGATGGCGTCGTGGATTTCCTGCTGGCGGGCGTCGTAGGTGGCGGGGTCGGGCGGCGCCAGGCGCTGTTCGGGCCAATGTGTCATGTCGGGCTTTCCGTCTGCAGGAACGCGGGTTCGTGGGCGGCGAAGGCGTCCAGCCAGGCCGCCAGGCCCGCCCAGGGGCCGC
>JAGREA010000236.1 GCA_020446745.1 Rhodobacterales bacterium
AGCAGATGCTGGCCGTGGCCCGGGTGCTGGCCCGCGACGTGAAGCTGCTGCTGCTGGACGAGCCCTACGAGGGCCTGGCGCCGGTGATCGTGCACGAGATCGAGCGCATCCTGGAAGGGGTGAAGGAGCTGGGCATCACCACGGTGATCGTCGAGCAGAACGCCATCGCCGCCCTGCACCTGTCGGACCGCGCCATCATCCTGGACATGGGCGAGGTGGTGTTCCAGGGCAGCGCCCAGGAAGTGCTGGACAACGAGCAGATCCGCAACGAGTACCTGGCCGTCTGACGGCCGGACCGCTTCGGCATTCCCCGGGGCGCGGTTCACCCGCCAGGTCCGGGCCAATCGGGGAGTAATGCGCGCGACCCTCACGGGTCGCGCGCTGTTTTTTAGGTTTCCTTGGCGCGACCCTCTCGGGTCGCGCGCTGTTTCTTTCGGGCGTAGGATGGGGTCCCGAACCTGGACCGGCCCGCCATGCACCGCCTGCTGCCCTCCCTGAAGGCGCTCCAATGCTTCGATGCCGCGGCCCGGCATTTGAGCTTCACCGGCGCGGCCGAGGAACTGGGCCAGACCCAAAGCGCCGTCAGCCGCCAGGTGGCCAAGCTGGAAGCCTTCCTGCGCCGTTCCCTGTTCCGCCGCACCGGCGCCGGCCTGGTGCTGACGGAAAGCGGCGAGGCCTATGCCCGCGAGGTGGAAACCCTGCTGGAGCGCCTGGAGGAGGCCACGGCGGCGGCCATGGACGGGGCGCCCACCGACGCGGTGCTGAACGTGGGCGTGTTCCCCACCTTCGGCACCCGCTGGCTGATTCCGCGCCTCAGCCGTTTCGCCACCCGCCACCCGGGGGTGCGGGTCAACCTGGTCAGCGGCACCAGTGCCTTCGACTTCGCCGCCGACGGGGTGGACATCGCCATCCAGTACGGCGAGGCCAAGGCCCCGGCGCTGCGCTCCTATGCCCTGATGGACGAGGAGGTGGTGGCCGTCTGCGCCCCGGCCATCCTGCGCCCCGGGGCCGACCACGCGCCCATGGACGTGATGGCCTATCCCCTGTTGCGCCTGGCCACCCGGCCCCAGGCCTGGCGGGTGTGGTTCGACCAGCACGGCCTGGTGGCGCCGCCGGACCGGGACCTGATCTTCGGCTCCCGCTTCGAACATTTCGAGATGATGATCAACGCCGCCATCGCCGGCCTGGGCGTGGCCCTGGTGCCGCGCCTGTTCGTCGAGGAGGAACTGGCCACCGGCCGCCTGGCGGCGCCGTTCTCGCCGCCCCGGCGGTCGGGCGGCGGGTATTTCATCGTCTACCCGGAAGCCAAGGGCGGCCGCCCGGAACTGTGCGACTTCCGCGACTGGGTGCTGCAGCAGCGGTATTGATTTCCCGCGCGGCCACGCCCCACACCTTTCCGAATCCCCCGGGCTTGTCCCGGGGGTCCACGTCTTTTTCGGGCGGTTTGAAAGTCGTGGATGCCCGTGACAAGCACGGGCATGACGGTGGAGCGATGGGATCCTCTCTGTGCTTCAGCGTTTTGTACTCCGCCCCCCCTTCACGCCGTCACCAGCACCCCCAGCCCGGCGAAGATGACCAGGGCCCAGCCCAGGCGCCGCGCCAGGTCGCCCTCGCCCAGCAGCAGCGAGCCGGCCAGCACCGACAGCAGCACGCTCACCTCGCGCACCGGGGCCACATAGACCACCGGCGTGAAGGTCAGGGCATAGAGCACCAGGATGTAGGCCAGGGGGTTGAACGCGGCGATCACCACCACGCCCCAGCGGTGGTCGCGCCACAGCGCCGCCACCCGGTCGCGGCGGCGGTGGGCCAGGGGCGCCAGCAGCACCGTCCGGCCCAGGCTGGAGGCATAGTCCAGCAGCAGCGGCGGCACCATCAGGGCGGCCACGGCGTGGGCGTCCCAGGCCGTGTAGGTGCCGATCAGCGCCCCGGCCCCCAGGCCGAACAGCAGCGACGACGACATTTGCCCACCACCGCCCGCTCGGGGCCCGCCGCCGCCCGCCCGCCGGCCGCCGCCGGTGAGGAACAGCACGCCGGCGATGATCACCGCCGCCCCGGCCAGCAGCTGCGGCGTCACCGTTTCCCCCAGCACCAGCACGGCCAGGGCCGAAGACAGCACCGGGCCCGAGGCCCGCGCCGTGGGATAGACCAGCGACAGGTCGCCGTTGCGATAGCCGGTCTGCAGCAGCAGGAAATAGGCCATGTGCAGGGCCGAACTGCCGGCCAGGACCCCCAGGTGGACCCACCCCAGGGCGGGGCGCTCCACCACCAGGATCCAGGCGGCCAGGGGCAGGTACAGCACCACGGCGACGACCGAGAACAGCCAGATCAGTTCGGGCCCGCCGCCGATGCGCTTGACGAACAGGTTCCAGGTGGCGTGGCAGAAGGCGGCGGCAAGGACGAGGGACAGACCGAGGGATGTCATGGCAGGGGCTCCGGAATGCAGACGTGAACGTTCACGCCCGTTCCATCCCCTCTGGTCTTTTCATCCTTGGGTGTCCGCCTGGCCCGGGGATTCGTCCGGAAGGCTCATAACGGCGCTCGGACCGGCCCGCGATCGGCGATCGCGGCGGAACCCTAGCCGCACATGGATAGGCCCGGAGAAGCTAGCACCACGCCGCCGCCTTGGGAAGAACTCCTCACACCGGCGCCAGCGGCCGGTGGGGGCCGTCGGGCAGGGTGACGGCGATGGGGTCGCCGGGGCGCACCGTGCCGCCGGTCAGCACCACGGCCATCACCCCGGCCTTGCGCACCAGGTTGCCGTCGGCGTCGCGGCCCAGCATGGCCGCCGTCAGGCCGGACTGGAAGCCGTCCAGCTGCTTGCACGGGTTGCGCAGGCCGGTGACCTCCAATTCCGCCGCGTCGCCCAGGCGCAGGCGGGTGCCCGTGGGCAGGTCCAGCAGCGCCACGCCCCGGGTCAGCACGTTCTCGCCGATGGCGCCGGGCGTCAGGGCGAAGCCCTGGCCGGCCACCTCGTCGAACAGTTCGGCGTGTACCAGGTGCACCTGGCGCAGGTTGGGCTGGCTGGGGTCCCGCGCCACGCGGGACCGGTGCTGCACCGTGGCCCCGGCATGGGCATCGCCCACGGCCCCCAGGCCGGCCACCAGCTCGATGGCGTCGCGGGGGGCCTTGCTGAAACGGTGCGTGCCGTCGGTGCAGACGGCCAGGACGGTACCGGACATGGGGGATTCCTTTGGACGCGGGAAAGAGAAGGGAAGGTCACTCGGCCACGGCGCGGGGCGTGCTGTCCAGGGGCAGGGCGCCGACGAACCGGTTGCGGCCGTCGTGCTTGGCCCGGTACAGCGCCGCGTCGGCGTCGTGCAGCAGGGTCTCGAAGGCCTGGTCGCGGGCCGGGATCATGGTGGCGGCGCCCACGCAGGCGGTGACCACCGGCGCCGTGGGCGACGACGGATGGCGGATGCCCAGGTCCGACACCGCCTTCACCAGCTTGCGCCCGGCGAAGGTGGTGGCGGTGCTGTCGGTGTCGGGCAGCAGGATCACGAATTCCTCGCCGCCGTAGCGGGCCAGAACCTCGCCGCTGCGCAGCACGTGGCGGGCCAGGGCCTGGGCCACCTTCACCAGGCAGGCATCGCCGGCCTGGTGGCCCTTGCTGTCGTTATAGGCCTTGAAGTGGTCGATATCGATGTACATCAGCGACAGGGGCCGGCCGTGGCGCATGGCGCGGCGCCATTCCTCGTCCAGGCGGCGGTCGAAGACCCGGCGGTTGAACAGGCCCGTCAGGGGGTCGCGGCTGGATTGGCGGTGGGCCAGGATCAGGTGGGTGAGCTGGCGGTGGGCCACGAAGGCCAGGGCGCCCAGGATCAGGATCACCGACAGGCCCGTCAGGGCCGTCATGAAGGCCGTTTCGTGCCATCCGGCCAGCACCGAGGACTCGGACAGGGACAGCACGCTGAGCAGCGGCAGCACGGGGCTGGCCTTGAAGCCCACCACCCGGGCGCCCACGCCCTGGTCGGGCGCCGCGGGGGCGAACAGGTGGCCCTGGCGCAGATCCATCATGCGCCGGAACACCGTGTCGCGGTCCAGGTCGCGGGCGTAGAAGGTGTCGTCCAGGGGGTGGTGGAAGATGGTCCGCCCGTCCTTGCGGATCAGCGCCACCGAGCCCCCGGGCGGCAGGTTCAGCATGCCGTACAGGGTGTTGAAGTGGCGCATCTTCATCTGCACCCCCACCACGCCCAGGAAGGCGCCGGTGGCGTCCTCCAGGCGCCGGGTCAGGTAGATCACCCGTTCGCCGGTGATCACCGATTCCTGGGGCTGGCTGATGTGAAGGCCGTCGCCGGGGGTGTCGCGGTGGACTTGGAAATAGGGGCGGAAGTCCAGCTTGGCCGCCTTGGCCGGGAAGCTGACCGAATTGGCGAACACCAGGCCCCGGGCATCGATCACGAACACGTGGCCGAAGCTGGGCTCGGGCGCCAGGCCGTCCAGGATTCCCTTGGCGTCCGCCAGGGCCTGGTGCAGGGCCGCCGGGGCGCCCAGGCCGTTGTTCCGGTGTACCTTCTCGACCAGGGGGGCCAGCAGGGCGCGGGCCACGGCGACGGTGGACTCGGCTTCCCGGTTCAGCACCAGGGCCAGGTCCTCGGCGGCCCGGCCGGCGCTTTTCAGCGCCATGTCGCGGTCGCTCTTGATGATCCAGGCCGAGGCGATGGCCACCCCGCACACGGCGATGACCGACAGCAGAAGGATGACGCGCTGGAACATCCGCAGCAGCGCGGCATTCGATCCGTCAACGGACTCGCGTGCGGGCGCCGGTGACGGCGCCGCGTCGTGCCCCCCTACCATGGATGCTCCTGTGACCCCGAATTAAGAGCTAGCAGGCTGAAGTATAGGGGTTGAAAAGGGGGCGTGGAAGTATGTTCCTGGCAACCATTTCCGCCGTTCCTGCGAATTTATATCGAATTCGAAATAAATGTGACTTAGATCACAGAATGCTTGTGATCCTTATGGGAATGTGGGGTCCATGGTGGATGGCAAGGGGCCATCCGGAGTCGCCAGACGCCCGATCCGATACGCCAAGGTACGACGCCATGTTCGATTACGATCCGACCAACCAGTCCCTGTCCCGCACCGCCCTGCTGGTGCTTTCCGGCCTGGCCGTGTGGGCCGCCAGCCTGGCCGCCATCGCGTCCATGGGCTGATGCACCCCCTGGATACCCCCCTGGCGGCCCCGCCGCCGCCGGCCGACGACGCCGGGCTGGAGCGCGCCGCCATCGCCGCCGCCGAGGCCGCGGGCATCCAGGGCCTGTGCCGCGACGGGCAGGAGGAGATCGCCGCCGGCCTGGTCCGCCAGGCCCATCCGGAATGGCCCGACGGCGCCGTGGCGGCCTTCGTGCGCCACGTGATGCAGCAGCTTTCCTAGAATTATTGCCGGCTCAGTCCAGGACCGTCTGGATGGAATAGACGTCCGACGGCGCGGCGCCCAGGTCCAGCGCCATCTTGCCGCACACGGCCAGCACCAGCAGGGCCAGCAGCACGCGCATCTGCTCGCCGTTGATGCGCGACCCGGCCCGGGCGCCGAACTGGGCGCCGATCACGCCCCCCACCAGCAGGATCATGGCCAGCACGATGTCCACCGTGTGGTTGAAGGTGGCCTGCAGGAAGGTGGTGTTGGCGGTGACGAAGATGATCTGGAACAGCGACGTGCCCACCATCACCGAGGTGGGCATGCCGATCAGGTAGATCATGGCCGGCACCATGACGAAGCCGCCGCCCACCCCCATGATGGCCGACAGCAGGCCGACCACGAAGCCCACGGACAGGGGCAGCAGGGCGCTGATGTAAAGCCGCGACTTGCGGAACCGCATCTTCCACGGCAGGGCCTGCAGGCGGGTGTGGTGGCGCCGCTTGGGCGGGCCGGAGCCGCGCTTGCGCAGCAGGGCGCGGGTGCCCTCGGCCAGCATCAGCAGGCCGATGATGCCCAGGAACAGGATGTAGCAGAGCTGGATCACCAGGTCGATCTGGCCCAGGGACTTCAACAGCTTGAACAGCCACACCCCCAAGGTGGAGCCGACCATGCCGCCGGCCAGCAGGATCAGGCCCATGCGCACGTCCACGTTGCCGCGGCGCCAGTGGGCCAGCACCCCCGACACCGACGAGGCGACGATCTGGTTGGCCCCCGTGGCCACGGCCACGCCGGGCGGGATGCCGACGAAGATGAGCAGCGGCGTCATCAGGAACCCGCCGCCGACGCCGAACAGCCCCGACAGGAACCCCACGCCGCCGCCCATCCCCAGCAGGACCAGGATGTTGATGGACGTTTCGGCGATGGGCAGGATGATGTGCATGGAACCCCGGTAAAGCTGCCCTGGTGGCGCCCGCAGGCCCGGCGCCTCGACCCAGCCCGCCCGGCGCCCCGAAATGGGGCATACCGCCGGCGCCCCAACGGCGGGCCGGCGGTGATCAACGCGGAACGGACCAGAAAGGGGTCGCCCAGACGGACGGCCAAATACTTAAGCATTCTCTAATAAGAATGAGAGGCGGCTGTCAAGGGGGAAGGGGCGGGGCGCCCGGTCGCCCCCTGGTCGCCCCCTGGTCGCTCCCTGGTCGCCGGCCGTGATCGCGGCCCCGATGCCGCATGGCCGATGTGTCGCCGCACGCCTTGAAACGGGGGCGGATCGGGATCAGGATGCGCCCGCTTGCGCGCCTCCTTCTTGGTCGAGGGCATGGTTGGCTTGGTAGAGGGCATGGTTGGGCGCGCGGCCTGTCGGGAGGCTTCGTTCGGGCGTCGTGTCGCACATTCTCACCACCACCGGGGCGATCTTCGTCCTGATCGCCGTCGGGTTCGTGGCGGTCCGGCGGGCCGTGCTGACGGGCGACCACATCGAGCTGCTGGGCCACCTGGTGCTGCGCTTCGCCCTGCCGGCGCTGATCTTCCAGGCCGTTGCGGGGCAGCGGCCGGCCGACGTGCTGATCGCCGGCTACATGGGCGGCTACCTGGCCGGCACGCTGGCCCTGCTGGGCCTGGCCCTGGCGTGGAGCCGCCTGGTGCTGCGCCAGCCCCTGGTGGCGGGGGTGTTCAACGGCTTCGGCATGTCGTTCGCCAACAGCGGGTTCATCGGCTATCCGCTGCTGCTGATGGTGATGCCCGCCGTGGCCTCGACGGTGCTGGCGCTGAACATGCTGGTGGAGAACCTGGTGCTCATTCCCCTGGCCCTGGCCCTGGCGGAATATGCCAACGGCGGCGCCGTGCGCGGGTGGCGGCTGGCCGGGATGATCCTGCACCGCCTGGCACGCAATCCCATCATGATCGCGGCGGTGTGCGGGCTGGCGCTGGCGCTGCTGGGCATCGGGGTTCCGGCCGTGCTGGCCAGGCCCATCGAGCTGACCGCCGCGGCCAGCGCGCCGCTGTCGCTGCTGTTCATCGGCGGCACCCTGGCCCGCACGCCCATCGGCGCCCTGGGCGGACCGGTGCTGGTGCTGGCCTTCGGCAAGCTGGTGCTGCACCCGCTGTTCGTGGGGGCGGGCTTCTGGCTGGCCCTGCACCTGGGCCTGGGGCTGGGGGGCGACGACGTGGTGCGCGGCGGGATCCTCATCGCCGCCACGCCGGTGATGACGATCTATCCCATCCTGGCCCAGCGCTACGGCCAGCACGAAACGGCCGCGCTGGCGATGTTCGTGATGACGATCCTGTCCTTCGTCACCCTCAACATCGCCCTGCTGGCGATCGACGCCCTGCTGCCGGGGACGGGGTTCTCGTAGGCCGGATAGGGGTTGCGCCGGTGGGCGTTACCCAGGATCAACGCGCAGGCCGTCGTTGTGGGAGAGCAGCAAGACCTGGTGGATGTGGCTGGACATCCGGCAATCGGCCGTGCCGGCCCACCGGATGACCTCGGCCGGAAGGTCCATGTAGACGGCATGGTTGTCGTCCTCGAAGAACACCGACGCCCGCCGGCTGCCTCGCTGGGTGACGTGTTGGGGGATGCCGGGGAGGACGATGCGGGCCATGGCCGGTCTGGCGTGTGGCGTTCAGACGGGGAGGGAGTATGGCAGCGATGATGGAAAAAAGTAAACTTCCACTGAATTCAATCAAAATCTATTATGTTTTAGTGGAATTTCTCTTAGATCACAGGCAATAACCATTAAAATGTTAAAGTTGAAGTGGTCCGTGTATTGCCAAAACATCTAATGACTACCGTTTCGACATTTTAACAAATACACTCTTGCCCAGCACTTTCCTCATCGTGGTTTTCGATTACATGAAACTGTCCACACAATAGAGTGAAAAAAACAAATCACTCAAGAACAAATAAGATAATTTGAAAGACAAATTATCTGCATTAAACAAAGTTATTTGATTTTCTTGATGTAGTCTAGGCATCTTTATTTTTCCATTTTAACACGTATTCTTCCTCTATGTCTTCGATAGAGTACATGTATTCATCCGGAGAAATCTTTATATCTATGCCAAAGAGGTATAGAACACCGTCCCACAATATTTTTTCATCTGATTTTGGTAAAAATGATAGATCATTTGAGTCAAGTGCTTTGATTCTAATATACGCCCAGCGATCAGCTTCCTCACGACTAATCTTACCATCGATCAAGTATTTAAAAATCTTCCGAATATCTCTTGTTGATAACTTCATGTTACTGGATCTCTAAAATTGTGACAGTTTACTTTATTGGCTGTCGTCCGCCGGCCGGCGCCCGCGCCTTCCGGGCCTGACGGCGCGGCCGAGCTGCCGTTCCACGGCGTCCAGCCAGGTGTCGTGTCCCAGGGGGCGTCCGGTGGTTTCGGCGTTGCGCAGGCGGGCGCGGCCGTCCGAGTCCTCGCCGCCGGCCAGCAGGGCGGAGAGGTCGGGATGGCGTTCCAGAACGGGCGCCACGGTCACCAGATCGTCGTCGCGCCCCGCAAGGTGGGCGGACACGCTGGACCAGGGCCAGTCGGCGGCCCGCTTCACCAGCCGCGCCCGCACGGGATTGAGCGACACATGGCGGACGGCGTGCATCAGGTGGTCCTCGTCCATGGCCACCGACCCGAACCGGCCCTGCCACAGGTGCCCGGTCCAGTGGTGGCGCTGGTTGATGAAGCGGGTGTAGCGGCGGTGGGCATCGCCCAGGGCGGCGCGCAGGCCGTCGGCGTGGGCGGGCACCAGGATCAGGTGGACGTGGGTGGGCATCAGGCAATAGGCCCAAACGGCCGTACCGGCCCGCCGGGCGGCCTCGGCCAGGAAATCCTTGTAGACGGCATGGTCGTCGTCCTCGAAGAACACCGGCGCCCGCCGGTTACCCCGCTGGGTGACGTGGTGGGGAATGCCGGGGAGGACGATGCGGGCAAGGCGGGCCATGGTTGGTCTGGCGTGTGGCGTTCAGGCGGGGAGGGAGTTTGGCAGGGATGATGGAAAAAAGTAAACTGTCAACGTTTTCCGCGTCACCGTTTTCCGCACCGTTTTCCAGTCACCGTATTCCACCGTATTCCAAACTGTCGCCGTACTCCGTCAACGTATTCCAACTGTCACCGTATTCCACCGTATTCCCATTTAAGAGTCTGAATTGCATAGCCTATCTACATGATGTCTAATGGAAGCCCAAACTGACTTCTCTTGCATATTGTGAGTAAGGTTATGACGGATAGATTGAATTGGAACCTAATCGAATCTTGTGTCAAAAAAATTCAGGTCGATTGTGGTATTGAAAAAGAAGAGCGGGCATTTTTAAGTTTTATTGCCTCTGAGATCATTGGAATAAGCATCGAAGACGCTCATGATTCAATTACAGATGGTGCTTTAGATAGAGGAGTTGATCTATTTTTCTATGATCAATACAGTCATACTTTGTATTTACTGAATACAAAATATACAAAACGATTTGAAAATTCTGAAAAAAGATTTCCATTTTCAGAAGTAGATAAGATTAAAAGTTTCATATCGGATTTTATTGATCAAAATTTACGTAAAAATGCAAATGTTAGTGAGGATTTATTCGAAAGATGCTCTTATGTTTGGCAAACATATACTCATTCAGAATTTTCTATTCAAGTATATTTTTGTTCAAATATGTTAGATTTTGATCATGTAAAAATTTTAAGTATGAAAAATGAAATAGAAAAAGATTATGTATATGCGTATTCGTTATGCGGAGAAAGAATAGTCCATGACTATATTAGAAGGAGAAAAAGTTCTATAAATAGTACCATAAAATTTTATGGAAAGCAATATTTTGAAAGGAGCGATGGGTATTATAGGGGATTGATTGCTACAGTTAGAGCAATTGATTTCGTAAATATTTTAAGGGATCCAAATGATGCTCTTCTTATTAATGACGCAATTTTTGAGGATAATATTAGAAAGTATCTTGGCAAAAAAAATGCTGTGAATTCTTCTATATATGAAACTGCGACGGGTGACCGAGGTGTGGATTTTTGGTATCTAAATAATGGAATTACAATGGTATGTCAGAGATTTTCTTTTAACTCAGGAATACCTGATCCCGAGGTTGAGTTATCAGATATACAAATAGTAAATGGTGGGCAAACGTCAAATGCATTATTTGAAGTTTTTAAAAATGATCCAGGTAAATTGGAAAACATATATCTAATAGTTAGAATATGTGAGACTCAGAACGAAGAAATTAAACTAAAAATTGCAGAAGCAACTAATAATCAAAATAAGATACTTGGTAGAGATTTGCGTTCGAATGACGATGTCCAAAAGAAAATAGAATATTTATTGAAAAATAATGGAATAACTTACTTG